>NZ_AQXL01000077.1 GCF_000376225.1 Effusibacillus pohliae DSM 22757 | reverse complement strand
ATTTGTTCGCACTCCTGTTTTGGGGGTGAAACAATAAATGGCCCTAGTCAAGAGACTAGAGCCTGTAAGGAAATTTTAATTCCGAGAGTCTTATCATAAAAGTTAGGAGGTAGGGGTTTTCGGTAATCTGTTGAACGGTTTCCCGGTCGCTCAGTCCCAAGCGTTCCTGAATGATGAGGGCACCAAGGGCCACACGGACGGAGTAGGCCTTCTGTCCCTTCGTGAAGGATTTGAACCATTCACCGTAGTGTGTCTCCACTTTCCACCAAGGGATCATTTGAGCGAGTTTGACCCAACGGTTCTGTTTATTCAACTTCCCACCAAATGGGAGGAAAAAGTCATCCGGCAAAAGAATTTTTCGCTTGGTGGGCCGATACAAATTAACCACCTCATGTGCACGGTTTTTGAATGGTTTCACGCAAAAGCCATGCACATGATTTCGATACAAACACTTCAAAATCCTTGTGGTTCAAGGGTTTTCGAACCGTTCAGCAGTTCCTAATTAAACAACTTCAAATATTTTTAAAAGAGACAACAATCGACGGCAAAGGGCTCTCTGGATGACCTCTACCGCGAACGAAAAAATCGCCAAGCTGTAAAACGACCGATCAAGTACACGGTCTGTCAACCGCAACTGCATTTCGCTTCCATACAGTCCTTATTGCAGGAAACAATTTATGTTGCTTTCCTCCCAAGTAGGTCTTTTGGGACGATATCAACGGGCAGTCGGTTGCGGGTATGGTATGCAGGTTCGTACAGCTGCCTGTCCCAGGACGAGCGGAATGCGGGCAATACCACTAAAAACGACTTCACCTTGTCTCCCACCGGAATCCCTATATGCAAGGGATGTACGGCATCATGATATGTCATCATATGGACACCTGGTTTGAAAAGAGTGATCTCGATTTGAAAATCGTCTCTCTCTGCGGCATAAGCACCAAAACCATTCTTACAGACAAAACGTAGTTCTTTAAAAATCCGGAAGAGCTACGTTTTTTTGACATGCGTACGTTTAAGGTACCCTCGCTGTTTCTGTCGCGGGCAAATGTTTGACTACCGCAATCTCCGCCTCGACTGCTGCAAGTTGAGCCTGTTTTTCCTGAACATCCCATCCAAGCACATCACCCATGATCTCCACGACCCGTCGAGCAGTTTCTTCAGTTCGGATACGGTCAAAATAAAGCAAACCGGTTCGACGAACTAAGTAATCGACGGCAGTTACGGTCATCTCCGACTGAATCGAGTAGAGGATCTGCGCACGCAGTAGTCTAATTTTAGAATCATAATCGTAGATTGAGTCAAATAACTGATAGATTTTTAGAACATTGGCTCCATACAATGAAAGTAATTCGGAAACGGCCGCATCGTCGATTCCCCGTTGCTTACCTTCAAGGGCTACAATCTGTTTCCATTGCTCGTATTCGTACCCTTCCAGATATCCGCCGCTGATCGGAGCCTGTACAGTGGAACAATCTGGAAAAACGATTCCTTCATCGTTTTTCAATTGAGCGGCCACAAGATTCACTACCTTTTCGGCCATTTTCCGGAACCCGGTCAATTTACCGCCGGCAATCGTGATCAACCCGGAACGGGACAGGAAAATCTCATCTTTGCGGGAAAGCTCGGATGGTTTTTTTCCATCTTCATAAATCAACGGCCGTAGGCCCGCCCAAGTGGAAACCACGTCTTCCGGTGTCAAGTTTACGCTAGGGAACATCTGATTCACGGCCGAAATCAGGTAATCACGATCCGCTATAGTCGTTCTCGGCTCGTCAACACATCCCGAATAGGCCGTATCTGTGGTCCCTACGTATGTCACGTCGCCACGCGGAATCACGAAAATCATGCGTCCATCCGGTACATCAAAATAGGCAGCGTGCCGAACAGGTAACCGGTCGTGGTGAAACACAAGATGCACTCCTTTTGTCAAAAATAGCCGTTTCCCGTTTAGCACCCCATCCCGCTTCCGCACTTGGTCAACCCACGGGCCCGCAGCATTCACGATTTTCTTAGCGCGAATGATGAAGACCTTCTGTGTTAATTGATCTTCCGCTTTTACCCCCGTACACTTGCCGTCCTCATAAACAAATCCCGTAACTTTCGCGTAATTACCGATCAGTGCACCGTTTTCTACAGCCGTTTTGAGAATTTCGATTGTCAATCGTGCATCGTCAGTGCGGTATTCGTAGTAATAACCGGCACCTTTCAGTCCGTCTGTCTTGATCAATGGTTCCATCCGAATTGTTTCTTCACGATTTAACATTGTACGCCGTTCGCCACGTTTCACTCCGGCCAAGAGGTCATAAATGTACAGTCCGATCGAAGTTGCCCAAAAACCATAAGTTCCCCCTTGAAAAATCGGTAAGAGCATCGGGGTGGGTATCACTAGATGTGGCACCTTGCTGTGCAGCAAAGCTCGTTCACGTCCCACTTCCCTCACCAAAATGATCTCTCCTTGCTTCAGGTAGCGCAGTCCACCGTGAATCAGTTTGGTCGAACGGCTGCTCGTGCCCGAAGCAAAGTCATTTTTTTCCAACACCCCAACATGCATCCCACGCAGGCTGGCATCCCAAGCGATGCCCGCTCCTGTAATACCACCACCGATGACCAACAGATCGAGAACGGTGTCCGCCATCCGTTGCAAATTCGCTGTTCGATCCATTCCATTGAAGCTCCTTTTCATCAGTTCTTCCTCCTACCAAATCAAAATAAAAAGTGAACCCTCTTGCCCGCATACATACCGGATTGAAAGGTATGCACTCTCAACAAAAGGGTTCTCTAAGTCTCCTACCCTTGAAAGGTTCCAGTATTTTTTATAATGCGACAGATGTGCCAAGGAAAAAACAAGGAATTTCGTCTTTCCAAGGAAACTCCTTAGGCGAATTTTTATCTGCCGGGAATAAACAAGAATCTTGGCGGACAGCGCCCGTTCTCAATCTCTTCCCCGATGGAAAACCTCCAAAGTGTCCGTTTTCGTACTCGTTTCTTTAGCCAGATCATCGTCGACTTTCGGTTCAAATAGTTTTGGAAACAGTTTAGGTAAATCCAATGTAATGTATGTCATGATAGCGGCAATGATACCGATTAAAAATATTTTAGAACTCAACACAATCCCCAATGCAGCAGATACCCATAATCCCGCAGCAGTGGTCAATCCCTTAATCTGGCCTTGTTCCTTTATAATCGCACCTGCTCCTAAAAATCCGACACCGGCCACCACTTGGGCTGCGATCCTCCCCGGGTCGGTTACAGTTCCCGAAGAAAGAACATACGCTTCGAATCCGTATTGTGAAGCGATCCCAAATAAACAGCTCCCAAAACATACGAGTGAATACGTCCGAATCCCCGCCACACGTGCTTTACTTTTTACCTGGTGATACCGTTGTCGTTCAAGTCCTATTATCGCCCCGATCACCAGAGCGGCTACCATCCGGATCATGATTCCCCAAAACTCCTGACTGTCCGTAATTCCAATCAGACTCCATATGTTACCCAAGATAACTCCCCCTTTATAAAACCGCCGTCTACCGACAACATGTTTCATTTAGGCGTCTCCATATCCCCCACCTTCATCTATTCTGGTTGACCGTCTTGCCACTGCCACAATGTTCGGCTTGATGTTGATAGCCCTACTACGTTTGCCTGCAATATCAATTCTGCATCAGCCAGTTCATTAATAAATCCGCCTGCAATAATCGGCAGCTTAATTCGTTTCTTCAATTCCGACGAGAGCCGGGGAATAACCAATCCAGGCAGCATTTCGACCGCATCCGGCTTTGACTGTTCAACCATTTTGATCCCTGTGTTAAGAGAATACGAATCAAGCAGAAAAAGGCGCTGAACAGTTATCATCCCGCACGTCTTCGCACACTGGATCAGGTTGCTTCTGGTTGTAACAATCCCATCGATGGGTGTTTGTTTGGCCAAATACTCTATTCCATGAGCGTCCCTGGCAACTCCCCCCATCATATCCACATGCAAAAATACGCTTTTTCCAGATTGTTTTAATTGCCCGAGAGGATCTATCATCTCAAAAATATTCCCGCCCAGCAAAAAGACCACTTTGGCGCTGCTTTTTACGGCCAGTTCAATATCCTTATCATTTTTGAGTGCCAATATGATAGGCTTTTCCCGCAAGACAGACAACAGTCTCATTTCTTAACTAACCCTCCCATTCTTACCAGTGTTCCTGGAACATTGGTAATGATACCATCAACACCTGCACTTGCCATCCGCTCGACATCCTCCATTTTATCTACCGTATAGGTGTACACGGCGATTCCTTCTCGATGCAGAGCATCAACAAACGCAGGTGTTACGTAATGGTGCCAAACATTGCAGGAGTATACGGGAAAAGGAAGCGATCGTATATAGCTGAGTAAATTGTAAAGCCTCGCTTCAAACAAGATCCCGAGCGGGAGCGTAGGGTCCGCACGATACACCTCCTCCAGCACTTTATGGTCAAAGGAAGAGATCAGGAAACGAAGATTGTTTTTCCACGGGAGAATCTTTTCGGAAACAATCTTGGCAATCCCCTCATAAAATATGGGGCCGTTTTTTATCTCTAGATTAACAAAAGTGCCTTCCGTATATAGGGAAAGTACTTCCTCCATCTCCGGTACTTTTTCCCCCCTAAACCGCGGGTGCTTCCAACTCCCGGCATCCGCATTTTGCAGTTCGTTCATCGTTTTTGCGAAAACTGGACCGGTTAGGTTGGTTGTACGCTCCAATGTATGATCATGTATGACACACAATTTTTTGTCAGATGTCAAATGCACGTCAAATTCAACACCCTGCGCTCCCTGTTCAATTGCAAGTTTAAAGGCAGCCAACGTGTTTTCTGGAGCATCGACTGAGGCACCCCGATGTGCAATAATCATCGGCCACTTCCCCACGCTTTTCTCTCCCCCAAATCACTATATTTTGTAAGGCCACATCTCCCGTTTCCTGTCCTCAACTTTTTCCCTTCACCTGTCCAAACGTGACTCCCGTAAATCAGAGACTATTTATCTTGCCCCTGAACTTAAGAAAAAAATACAAGCGCTTCCTTGTTCACATAAAAACGAATCGATTCACCAATTTTTAGTTCCAGAGTATCTTCATCATTCAATACGTCGATGATAAACTCTTTAGATTCAACGTCACATTTCAAACGTACGACATTTCCACGGAGGCTGATGCCTGTCAACCGGCCTTCAAGAAAGTTGGATGAATAGTTGTCACTTGTCATTTTGAGACTTTCCGGACGGATACCAATCGTAACCGGTCCGATTCGTACATCTTCCGCACTCTCCAGTATGAATTTCCCAAATTTTATTTTTCTGCTTTCCACCGCATACGCGTCGATAAAATTAAAAGTACCGACAAACTCTGCGACAAAACGTGATGCTGGCTGGCTGTAGATCTTTGCCGGTTTGTCCAACTGTACAATCTCCCCCTTTTCCATGACGGCGATCCGATCAGATAACGCCAACGCCTCGTCTTGATCGTGAGTGACAAAGATGGTCGTAATCCCGAGATCCCGCTGTAATTCCTTTAATAGATCACGTAAAGATTCTCTTATTTTTGCATCCAGTGCACTAAACGGCTCATCTAAGAGCAATACTTCCGGTTCGACGACGAGTGCTCGTGCCAAGGCTACCCGTTGCTGTTGTCCTCCTGACAACTGGTTTGGAAGTTTGTTTTCCTGTCCTTCCAATCCCAACCGATGCAACAAATTAATCGACCTTTCGCGAGCTGTTGCTTTGTCCACCTTTTGCATACGTAATCCGAACATAACATTGTTCAAAGCAGTCATATTAGGGAACAAGGCATAGGATTGGAATACCATGCCGATTTTTCGTTCGTTTGCCGACAGAGTGGTTACATTCTTTCCAGCAATCCAGATTTCACCTGCATCTGCATCCTCTAACCCAGCAATCATCCGCAATGTCGTTGTTTTTCCACAGCCGGAAGGGCCGAGAAGTGTAAGGAATTCCCCTTTGTTTATTGAAAGAGTAACCCCTTTCACAATATGCTGATTTTTGTATGATTTACTAAGTTGTTTTAATTCAACATATGCCATGTTAGCCCTCCTTGTTACTTGACGTGTATCCGGTACTGTCCGCTTGACGGTTGAATACTTTTTCCATGAGCCAAAGCAGTACCAACGATGCCATACTTACGATTAGAAAATAGAGAATAACGATTGAGCTTGATAGATGTCCATCTTTATGGGATGCCTTTTCCAAAATAACCTGGAGGGTCGGAAATTGACCTCCGACTAACATGTTGGCGAGCACAAACTCTCCGAGCGCTACCGAGAAAGTCAAAATACTTCCGTTGATGATCCCTGGTAGAATGTTAGGAATTAAAACCTGTGTAAAGATCTTGGGCAGCGGGGCACCCAGAGTTTGTGCAGCCTCCAGCAAGCGTTTACCGTCAATCGCCTGAATACTATTGATCACAGCATTAAACATATACGGTAGACATGCCACCATATAGGAAAAAAGCAGGATCCAAAATGTTCCCGCAATGGGCAAGATGCCTTTGGAATAAATTTGGATTAAACCTACCGCCAATATCACGCCCGGTAGAGCAAACGGAAGCATGGCGAGTAAACGCATGACTCCCTGTACACTGGGCATAAATAAACTAATCATCAAGAACGTTGGAACAAACAGAACCAGATTCAGCAACACAGTCGCTCCGGCAACCAGTAGTGAACGTCCGATAGCAGCCAAAACTTCCGGATCGCTAAACATTAAGGAATACCAGTGTAGGGTATAAGTCGTAGGCAAAACCGTCTCATCCCATTTATCGGCAATTGAAAACAGTAAAGTGGCTAGAATTGGCATCCCCAAGTAGGTTAACACCACAACGTAAATAAGCGCGATTAAGATTTTTCGACTCATGCTCCTGTCCCCTTATACCGCTTCAACATCCACTGATTCAGCCACAAACCGCCGATCATGATAAATGCCAGGATAATTGCAATGGCACTGGCCAACTGTGGTTCATAGCTTACTTCGCCTGCAATCAGACGGGAAAGTCGCAGCGGCAATATGTTAAAGATACCAGTTGTTAACGCATAGGCGGTTGCATAGGCACCCATGGCGTTGGCAAACAGGATGCCTGCCGTTCCCAGCAGAGCGGGTGTAATCAGTGGCAAACCAATTTTCCACCAGAACTGCGCAGGACCAGCCCCCAGAATCAATGCCGCTTCTTCCCATTCCTTTCTGATAGCGAAAAAGGCCGGGAACATCAACAACGTTGCCAGAGGAATTTGAAAATAAACGTACGCTAAAGAAAGACCGACACTGCCATACAGGGTGAACCCGGTATCGTAAATATTGATTCCAAACAACCGGGAAAAAAGGATCGTTACGATACCATTACTCCCCAAAATCACCATAAAGGCAAAAGCAAGCGGAACTCCGGCAAAGTTAACCGTAATACTGATAAAAGTGGTAATCCATTTACGAACATTTTCTCCACTTCGGAACATACCGTATGCAGTAAGAGTTCCGATCAAAAGACCAACAAATGATGAGAACAAAGAAAGCACCAAGCTGTTTTTCATCGACTGGATATAGAACTTGCTGAAAAGAACCTTTTGATAATGTTCGAGGGTAAAGCCCCCCTCCTTGCCAGTAAAACTACTAGCAAGGAGGTTAAGTGCAGGCAATACCTCAAAGGCAAATAAAAAGAGTATCGAAGGAAGCAACAGAAGCACGCACAAGAGTAGGCTTTTTCTTTTCATAACCGATTTCTGTTCCTTCTTTCCATATCTTATTTCTGCTCCGGAAGAACCTGTTCTTCCCACAAACTAGGTAGGGTTTTGGAAGCAGTCTCATCCCATTTTTTGAAGTCTTTTAAGTTTTTTGCGGATGCATAAGCTTCAGCTGGAAGCAGTTTTTTTGCTACGTCGTCAGGAAGTCTTACGTTACGGATCGGGCGTGCGAAACCTTTTGCATAAGCGATTTGTGCTTCATCACTGAAAAGATAATCGTTAAATGCTTTTGCGGTATACGGGTGTGGTGCGTATTTGTTAATTACAGCGACGTAAGGAATGCTTACGGTTCCATCACTTGGAATGACAACCGTAATCTCATCCATTTTTAATTGGTCTTTCCAGTTCAGTGCATTGAAATCCCAAACGATTCCGATGCCGATTTCGCCTTTTTGTATATTTGCAATATTTACTTCAAGCGGTTTATAGTTACCTGCTTTGAATAATTTTTTGAAGAAATCGATACCCGGCTGAATATTGGACTCATTTCCACCATGGGCAAAAGCCGCTGCCAACACGCCGGCTTTTGCCTGTGCGGATCGGGTTGGATCATCAATGGAAACCATTCCTTTGTACTCCGGTTTCAGCAGGTCGTCAAAGGTTTTTGGAACATTTTTTACCTTTTTTGTGTTTACCAGAAACGCGATTGTACCGGTATACTCAGCAGCCCAATACCCATCTGGATCTTTTGCCCAATCCGGAATCTCGTTCCAGTACTTGTTTTTGTGGGCCATCAAGACTCCTCTTTCTTTTCCTTGAGGACCAAACGTGATTCCAACATCACCAACATCGGCAACAGGCTTGTCTTTTTCAGCCTCAAACTTGGCCAATTCTTCAGCACTGGACATATCTGTATCCGTATGGGAAATGCCATATTTCGTTGTGAAACCTTTCCAGATTTCCCCCAGGTTAGCCCAAGTGTCTGGCATTCCGTAACTTACGATCGACCCTTCAGATTTGATTTTTTCTGCCAATTGCTCAGAAGTCAGCTTGTCGTAGTCCGCCGCCTGTCCACTTCCAGTACCTGCTGCAGGAGTACCGGAGTTTGCTGTGCCTCCCCCTCCGCCACAGGCGCTTACTAAAGCCATGATCGAAACCAAAGAGGGAATCAACAACTTTTTCGTCCATTTTTTCTCCATCAACTATCTCCCCTATTCGAAAATATTCGGCTAAAATCATTATTAATCAACCACTTTATTGTCTGTTTCCTAAACCTGAAGAAGACCCCCCCTACTTTAATCCGAAGAAAAAAGTGTCCAAAAGGTACGCAACGATAAAGAAGCGCACACTTTTGGACATCTCCTGTTCTCCGCCAAAAGTTTGTAAGCCAAAAAAGATCTAAATAGATTTTCCGGTAATTCGATATTATCATATACTAAATCTCTCTTTCAAGTTATTTTTCGAAAAAAATCAGGTTTTTGTATTTTCCCTCAACTTTTTCAACCACTTCTTCCTTGATGCCCGGCAGGACTATCTCATGCAAGTGTGACAGGATGCAGAGGGGGCCACCTGCCATTTACCTTCTACACTAGCGTTGTATAAATTTTGACGGACTATTTCGAGAGCTATTCTTTTCGTCGATCGAACCAAAAAAATCCTTTACAATGGAACGTACAGGTAGATCCTGTCCAAATCCATTGAAAGGATTCGAGCATGGACAAGGATACCTTATTTTCGGCATTTGGTAAATGGGTCGAACCTCTTAATCGAATCAAACTGCAAGAAAAAATTGATGCAGCCAAACAAGACAAATACGTGAAAAAATTGACCACCAAGGCCTACATCCTGTTGTTTCTGCATGCGGTGCAGCAAAAACGGGAAGGACTTCGAGCGATCGCCGATGACCTGGTGCAGGAAGAGTTTCAACAAGCTTTGGGATTGGAGTCGATCAGCGCCGCCCAACTCTCCCGGAGACACAGGCAAGTGGATCCTGGACTGCTCGCTGGAATTTTCTATGATCTGACAGCGTTGGTACATACTCGATCGAACCCCACCAGCCTGCGTCGTCGCTTAAACATCGTGGATTCCTCAACCATCAGTCTCTGCTTGCAGAAATACAAGTGGGCGGTCTTCCGGGAAACCAAGGCAGGCATCAAAATGCATCTGCGCCTTGTATTTGCCAGTCAGGATGATGTAGCTCCGGATAAAGTGGCCCTTACCCCAGCAAAGCGGCATGACCGTACACAAATGGATGAACTGATTGACGAGTCGGGAGCGATGTATGTATTCGACCGAGGATACGTGGACTATAAGAAGTTTGACGGGTACTGCGAACGGGGGATTTTCTTTGTAACCCGCCTCAAAGAGAATGCCGTGTTTGAGCTCGTCGATCACCGTCTTGTCGAGCATGAACAGATTCTCTCGGACTCGATCATTCTTTTGGGAACCCCTCAAAATCAAATGAAGCATCTGCTGCGTCTGGTGGAGGCAGTGGACTCACAGGGCCATGTCATCCAGATTGTCACGAACCGGTTTGATATCACGGCGGAAGAAATCGGCGAGATGTTTTTAGTCCCGAATCACCGCAAGCCCTGCCTCTCTTGCGGCCTTGCGGCTCCGATGACCGCGCCAGACGATTCGGGAACTCCCTTTACCCCGCCGTTCGCTTTCCCTTCCTCGATTTTCGTGTGTTTATTTCAGTTTCGGCGGCAACCTCTTCGGCAAAACTTTCCCATCCTCGGTGATCTCGTACCACCCCGGAGCCACACGCTGCCCCCGGTGCTGTATTGTCACCACGCCCTTTCGCACCTTGATATTGGCAGGCACCCGCAACTCAAGCTGCGACACCTTGCCTTTCGCCGGCAAACTGGCCACCCGGCCGTCTTCCATCAGCGCCACCCGGACCTGCCACAAGACCGGCTCCGGACGCCCCTTCGGATTCGGGCGAGGTTCCCAGCCATCATGGACCTTCGGGCGAAACAGAAACTTCACGAAGTTCAACAAAAAGGCCACCACGGTCTTGCTCGCTGGGTCAAGCTTGCTTAACTGGTACCCGGCATATCCGGCAACCAGGATGCCGAGCAAAAACGGACTGACCGGAATCCACCGGGCCAATAGCGTCCCCACGAGTAGGGAGCAGGGAAGCCACAAGACGGCCGTCAGGATGGCGGTGTCAAAGCTGATCTGCACTCCCCGCGGCAACCGGATACGGTACCGTCCCTGCCCCAAGCTCGACAGGGACGGACGGATCCGATACAGGTTGCGATACGTACGGTAAGCCATCGCCATTGTCCA
>NZ_AQXL01000076.1 GCF_000376225.1 Effusibacillus pohliae DSM 22757 | reverse complement strand
GTTTTCAGGGAGCAACTCCTGAATGGCAGAAGTTCGGCTACAAGCATCGGCATCCGTGCCGGAAGGCCGAACGGCGCTTGAAGCAGTGATTCCGCGCATCATGTTGCGGGGAATGGTGCCTGGTGACAATAGCGGAGAGGACACACCCGTTCCCATCCCGAACACGGAAGTTAAGCTCTCCAGCGCCGATGGTACTTGGGCAGGAAGCCCTGGGAGAGTAGGTCGTCGCCAGGCGTGATAGGTACATTTTTTGCGGAGATTTGCTTGACCTGATGGGGAGTTTTGGAGGGATACCGAAGTGGTCATAACGGGGCGGTCTTGAAAACCGTTAGGGCGCAAGCCCACGGGGGTTCGAATCCCTCTCCCTCCGCCAGCCCCTCATGTGTTACCTCTCAACTATTGTGAATGAGCCATTAGCTCAGTTGGTAGAGCACCTGCCTTGCAAGCAGGGGGTCAGCGGTTCGAATCCGCTTAGCTCCACCAGACATTCCTCGATAGCTCAGCGGTAGAGCATCCGGCTGTTAACCGGAGGGTCGTAGGTTCGAATCCTACTCGAGGAGCCAGATCTTTTGCTTTTCGGCGCGTTGGAGAAGTGGCTTAACTCACCGCCCTTTCAAGGCGGCATTCACGGGTTCGAATCCCGTACGCGTCACCACATCAAGGGGATCGCAAGCAGGTTTCCGAGGTCTCGTTAACCTCCTATTAACCGGATAGAAATTAGGGTCCCCACAAAGTACCCGGAATCAGCGGCGTAGCTCAACTGCCCTTTGTGGGGGATGTCGGAGGCTTAGCTCAGCCGGGAGAGCATCTGCCTTACAAGCAGAGGGTCGGCGGTTCGATCCCGTCAGCCTCCACCATTTCATTCCATTTGTAGGGAATTGTGGTTCCGGTCAAAAAAGCAGTATCGTCGCGGGGTGGAGCAGCTGGCAGCTCGTCGGGCTCATAACCCGAAGGTCGCAGGTTCGAGTCCTGCCCCCGCAACCAGAATGGAGCTGTGGTGTAGTGGCCTAACATGCCCGCCTGTCACGCGGGAGATCGCGGGTTCGAATCCCGTCAGCTCCGCCACTATTTTCATGTTTTTTTCTCTGGCCGGTTGGGAACCCTTGCTGCGGATGAATCTTCCGGATTCAGCTTACTGTGCTTAACATTTTCGGTGCGGGTGTAGTTCAGTGGTAGAACTCCAGCCTTCCAAGCTGGTCGCGTGGGTTCGATTCCCATCACCCGCTCCATTTGTTTCCTTTCCATCGGCTTTCGCCTCGCGTACTTTCAACATTGTTACGGGCCTATAGCTCAGCTGGCTAGAGCGCACGACTGATAATCGTGAGGTCGGTGGTTCGAGTCCACCTAGGCCCACCACAATAAAAGAGCGTTTCTCCGGCTTTACCAATTTGCTACATGATGGCCGTCGAAGCTCTGACTGCTTCGACGGTTTTTTGTTGAATCAAGACGGTCGCTTTCCTATGAATCGGCTCGATCGGAAGACGGAGGGACATGCAATTTTTTTCAGGCCACCGACAGAATCCGACAACATTCTTTAGGCTGCCGGTGTATACTGTCATTCGTTGTGTATTTTTTGTTTGAGAGGGATAGACGGTGAACGAGGCAACATTGGAGGAAAAGGTAGAAACCATACGGCGGCGCATGATCGAACTGGCGGAGAAAAAAGGCAACCTGGCAGATAAAAGCGTGGTGGCGATCAGCCAGCAACTCGACAAATATTTGGTGTTTCTGCAGCGATCCAGGATGAACGTTTTGCAAAAAACCAGTTGAAACGACTCCAGTTTGTAAAGAGCGGTTTCGCTCTCATGTTTGTTCAAGATGAAAAAATCGATCAAGCGCCTGTAGTCATTACAGGCGCTTGTGCCGATTCGGGAATGCGGAGAACAAATCGGCCGTCGACTTTTTATTTTCAGGCAGGCCGGGTGTATCGTGCGGCCCGGGAACTCCCGAGAGATGAGTGAGTTCTTCGTCCATTTCTTCCATTTGTTTTTGTGCCAATTGTTCCGGCATCCGTTTGTCGATTGACAAAGCTTTGTTCCGTTTCTGCATGGTTGCCTCCCGCATTTTATCCGTAGTGTTTGGCAACGCAGGAGGTTTTATTTGCTGCATCAAGGCGAAATAAATACCAAGCTTCCCCATACCGCAATCGAGACGATCAGCGTAATCAGCAAACGACCTTTCATAAAACATCACCTCACACAAAAATTGCACTGAGATTGTTTATGCAAGGGCGTTTTTGATGTTGACAGCTGATAAAAAAGAGGAGGCCAGTCAACGGCCTCGCAATTTTGTTATGACATATTATATCCGAAATGGTGACGAAAAGAAAGTGTGTGATGGTTTCGTTGTTGTGATGTTTTCATTCGACCAAAGAATGTGAAAAAGCGAAAACAGGGAATTTTTTTGCAAGGCAGGTCGTGCAATGGTTGATCGGAGGGCCTAGTATTTCATTGAACAGTTGTGAACAGTATCGACGATAGCGGCCTGTGTCTTGATCAAAATCATCTTTTGTGATATTTAAGTCACAAGCGTTTGTTGAACGTCAATCGGTGACGGGGTAGTTGAATAATGAGCGAGGATGTTGCAGTTCGTTTTCAGCAAGTCAACAAATGGTTTCCCGGAAAAGTAGGGAACATTCAGATTTTGCAGGACATCAGCGGCGAAGTTCCGACGGGGAAGATCCTGACGATCGTCGGGCCTTCCGGTTCCGGCAAGAGCACGTTGCTGTCACTGTGCAACCTGCTGCTGACTCCCGACGGTGGTGAGGTTCGGATTCACGGCAAAGAAGTGCGGAAATGGGACATCCCGCAACTGCGCCGTGAGGTGGGACTGGTGTTTCAGATGCCGACCATGTTTCCCGGCAGCGTGCTTGATAATTTGGCTCTGCCTGCCCGTTTGCGGAGAGAGGAGCTGAGAAGGCCGGAGGAGTACATGGAAAGCGTCGGGCTTTCAGAGGAACTCCTGTCTCGTAAAGCGGAGGATCTTTCCGGCGGCCAAAAACAACGGGTTTCCATCGCACGAGCACTGGTCAATCGACCGTCCGTGCTGTTGCTGGACGAGATTACTTCCGCCCTCGATCCGGCCGCGGCAAAAGCGATTGAAGAACTGATCCTGCGCATCCGGCGGGAGCAGGGAACGACGATTTTGTGGGTGACGCATGACTTGGAGCAGGCGCGGCGGGTGGGAGATCTGACATGGCTGTTGGCCGGGGGGCGATTGGTGGAAGCGCGCGATACGCAGTCATTTTTTGAACAGCCGGAAGCAGATCTGACCCGGGAGTTTTTGCACGGGGAACTGTCAGGAAGGGGATCGGTATGAGTCTTTTCACGCTGGCTTTGACGTTGGGATTTGTATTGATTGCAATCCTTCTGTCGATTTGGCAAAAACTCGGCCTGGAAAAGGATATGGCGATTTCCACCGTGCGGGCGACCGTGCAGCTGCTGATTGTCGGATACATTTTAAAGGCTGTTTTTTCGCTGCAGGATCCGCTTTTTACGTTGCTGATGATCGCTTTGATGATCGGTGTGGCCACGCAGAACGCGAAACAACGCGGAGCGGGGCTAAAAGGCATCGGGTGGCGGGTATTGGTATCCATTTCGTTGGCGGAAGCGGTAACGCTCGGGTTTTTGCTGCTGCTTCAGATCGTGCCGCCAGAACCCCGCTATATCATCCCGATCAGCGGCATGGTCATCGGCAACTCGATGGTGATTGCCAGTTTGCTGCTCAACCGGCTGCAAGCAGAGGCGAAAGGGCGCAGACAGGAGATTTTGCTGGTTTTGTCGCTGGGCGGCACACCTGGACAGTCGATTCGCCACGTGTTGAAAGAAGCGATTCGGGCCAGCATGATTCCGACGATCGACAGCATGAAAACGACTGGATTGGTTCAGCTACCGGGGATGATGACCGGTCAAATCATCGCCGG
The DNA here is from genome assembly GCF_000376225.1 of Effusibacillus pohliae DSM 22757. Taxonomy (NCBI): domain Bacteria; kingdom Bacillati; phylum Bacillota; class Bacilli; order Caryophanales; family Alicyclobacillaceae; genus Effusibacillus; species Effusibacillus pohliae. The sequence continues at coordinate 6,851 of NZ_AQXL01000076.1, read as the reverse complement.
TGCTGATCCGATTCAGGCTGTCCGCTACCAACTAATGATCCTGTTCGCGATCCTGGCTGCGGCGGCGCTGACCAGTATTTTTTTGGGGTTCTTGGCTTATCCAGGATTTTTCAACAAACACCAGCAGTTGGTGACGGGCGAATCGGACCCGTAATGCGTTGGCCAATTCCGCAAAACGTTCACAACCGGGGCCTATTTTTCCGATATATAATATAATGAGAAAGACAGACAGAATAAGAGTAAGGATTGATGGCAACGTGAACGAGCAACTGTTTCAATCGATCAACCAATGGGCCGGCCATTTTGCTTGGCTCGATGAACCCATGATTTTGCTTACGAAATATGCGCCGTTGCTGTTCGCCGGTTTGTTGCTGTGGCTCTGGTTGCGGGGCGGCCGGCAAAGGGAACGGAACGTTTTGTATGCGGCAATCACCGCCGCTTTGGCATTGCTGATCAATCAATTGATTGGCGCTGTGTATTTTCATCCGCGTCCGTTTATGCTGCACGCGGTGCACCAGTTGGTTCCGCATGCGCCTGACAATTCGTTTCCCAGCGATCATGCAACGGGCGCTTTTGCACTGGCGGTCGCGGTGTACTTGCGCAATCGCAAATGGGGGTATGGCATGCTGGGGTTGGCTGTTGCGATTGCGTTTTCCCGCGTGTTTGTCGGCGTTCACTATCCGGCTGACGTGATCGGCGGAGCGGTGGTAGGGCTGGTGTCCAGCTTGCTGGTGGCGCGGGGCGAGCGCGTACTTGAACCGATGATCCGTGTTGTGCTGCGCGTATACGCAAAAATTGCCGGACGAGTTCCTTTTTTGGCGGAACGGTACGTTCTGGATGAGGAAACGAGGGTTGGATAAAGGCCAACTCTTGTTTCGTTTGCGGGTGATCCGGCCAAGAGGTGAACCATCCACATGCAAATTCGGATTGTCACAAAGACGGCAAACACCATTTTGACTCCGACAGGCGGCTTTTTAGCCGGATATACGCATTCTCTCAATCCGTATGCGGGCTGCGCATATGCTTGTTCCTACTGTTACGTCAGGCAGCTGCCGATCGCGTTGTTCCATGGACAGGAGTGGGGGACGTGGGTGGACATCAAGCAAAATGCTGCGCAATTGCTGGAAAAAGAATTGAAAAAGGCGAAGCGAAAAGGTCCGGTGAAAATCTTCATGAGCTCCAGCACCGACCCGTATCAGCCGATCGAGCACAAAGCCCGGGTCACCCGTTCCCTGCTGGAAGTGATGGCGGCGGAACCGCCCGATTTATTGTTTGTGCAGACGCGGAGTCCGCTGGTCGTTCGCGATATCGATCTGTTTCGGCAGATGCGCGACCGGATTATGGTGTCGGTCACGGTGGAAACCGATCTGGAACCGGTCAGGCAGGCGTTCACTCCACAAGCGCCGGGCATCCGGGCGAGGCTGACAGCCCTGCGCAAACTGAAACAAGCGGGTATCCCGAGTCAAGTTGCGGTTGCGCCCGTGCTGCCGTGCAGCCCGGCGTTTGCCAAGCGGCTGCGGGAAGTGACGGATCGGGTGTGCTTGGACGATTTTTATATGGGGGACGGCAGCGGCGGGAAACGGACGGAGAAACTGAACACCAGGCGGATTTATCATGGGATCGGCTTGCAGGCCTGGTATGAAAAAGACGCATGGCGGCAAGTGCTGGGATGGCTGCAGCAAGAATTTGCAAGCGAACAGATTCGCATCAGTCAAGCCGGATTTTTGCCTTGATGAAAGAAATGGATGCGGATGTTCCGCGATACTCATCAAGATGGGGATCAAAACATCCGTTCCACCTTTTCTTTCTCCAGTTCCAGTTCGATGTTTCGTACCAGGTGGAATGAGCAGTAAAGATAGATGCAAAAACAGATCGACAATACCAGGAACACGATTTGACCGATGACGATTTTTTTGAAGAGGATGCTGAGATTGCTCAATGGGAACGCCTCCTGCTCGCGTGGATATAAACAATATACGCTGATGCAGGCATGTATAAAACTGCACGTTCCTTATTTTGATTGGAATGGCGCGAATCGTGTTTTCCATATCCCGATTCTGCATAAAATATGACAAGCGACGACTGGGAGGATAGTCAGTGAACCCGTTAAATATCGCACACAGGGGAGCCTTTGCCTACGCACCCGAAAATACGATGTCCGCTTTCCGTCTGGCAGTCGAGATGGGAGCCTGTGGACTGGAGTTTGATGTTCAGCTTAGCAAAGACGGGATTCCTGTGGTGATTCACGATGAACGATTGGATCGCACCGCGGGTGCACAAGGTTATGTCTGTGAGTATACGTGGAAAGAACTGCGCTCTTTGGATGTGGGACAATGGATGGGGGATCGATGGAAGGGGGAGCGGATTCCTTCGCTGGAAGAGGTGCTCGCCGAATTTTCAGGTTTCTTTCTGAATGTGGAGCTGAAAAACGCCGTCGTACCCTATGGGGGACTGGAGGAAAAAGTGATCCGTTTGATGGATCGCTACTGCGATTCCGGGAATGTGATCGTCTCCTCCTTCAATCACGAATCGGTCAAACGGATCAAGGAACTGGCCCCGCATGTGCGGACAGGTGTGCTGTATACAAAAGAACCGGAGCGGGTGATCGACTATGTGCAAAGTTTGAACGCGGATGCTGTCCATCCTCATTACAGGGTTGTAACAGCGGATAAAATCAGCGATTTTCATGCGGCGGGTCTGCTTGTCAACACGTGGACAGTGAACAGGCGCGGAGATATGCAGCGGCTTGTGCAGATGGGGATCGATGGGATCATCACGAATTATCCGGATCGAGTAACGGATGCGATCGGCGAGTACAAGCAGATCTACAAGAAGTGACAGTTATTAATGCGCCGCGCAAGTTTCAGGACCATCCCCGCGCTTCTGCGAGGATGGTCTTGATATTGCATCGTCCCGTTTATTCAGAATCTACAATTTTTGCGATGACACTGTATCCGCCGTATCCGTAGTCGCCTTCCAGCGCATCGCCGTTGAGCCGCAGCTCCATTTCCCGTTTGTATACCACATCGAAAGCGAAAAATGTCGGGCGGCCTTCTTCGTCCGTTCCCGTGTAGGTTAGATCCTCCAAAAAATTGCATTTTTCCCGAATTGCTTCCAACAGTGTTTCAGGTTCGAGGACTTTTCCCATTCTCATCACTCCAACCGATTTTGTTACTTTGATTATACATGATCATCCGTGCTGTATGAAACTGAACTTGCTTGTGAAGGCATTCATGCCTTGCGGTCGAATACTAGTCGAATACTAGTAATGGTAATTTTTTTGCAGCACGTGTGAAGGAGTGAAAAGATGAGACTCACAATCGGCAAGAAACTGATTGGCGGATTTTTCATCGTTGCACTACTACTGTAAATAATAGGTGGTATTGCCTATTATTACCTGAAAAAAGTGGACGACTCCTACTCGGGCCTGGTGGATCGACGAGCTGTCATCATGGCCAATGATTGGTTCAAAAATATTGAATGTGGGGATGCACATGGATATAAGAGCGTTAAAAACCTTCCAAACGGTTGTGAGGCTAGGGAGTTTTCAACAAGCTGCCGAGGACCTTCAATATGCGCAGTAAACTGTTACGATGCAAATACAAAAGCTCGAATCTGAACTTGGGGTTGTGGGATTGGGATCATTCCTCGCGTGTCAGTCAGTTCCCCGCCAGCGGGAACTGTTTTTAAATCGGTGCGAGACCTGGAACTGGATGTAACCATGGGAATCTTGCACCGATTCGACCAGTATGTAAGTCGTGCGATGGAGAGCATGATCGACGCTTTTCGTGTTTCACTACACACTTCAGCCATCGGCACATAACTTCCGGTTTTGTTGGCAGAATATTGATTGTGTCCGAAAGCAGTTCAAGTGAAAGCAAGGAGTGTATGTGACCGATGAGGCGTCTGACGATCCTAATCATTTTCGTTTTGCTGTTCTCCCTGGTTCCTTTATTCCCGCTGCACAAAGCGGCAGCTTACGGGAATGTCCCTTATCATTTCGGTTTCAAAAAGGGCAAAAACGGGCAACTTCCGTCGATCGAGCAAGAGGGTTTCAAGGGGATGATCGAGAAATACGGAGCCATTTTTTTGGGGGATACGTCAAAAAAGGAGCTGTACCTGACCTTTGACAATGGATATGAGAACGGCTACACCGCAAAGATTTTGGATACGTTGAAGGAAAAAAAGGTGCCTGCCGTGTTTTTTGTTACCGGGCATTATGTCAAAGACCAGCCCGAGTTGTTGAAGCGGATGGTGCAAGAAGGCCATCTGATCGGAAATCATTCGTGGAGTCACCCGGATCTGACCCAGGTCTCCGACGACAGGATCAAGGAAGAACTGGAAAAAGTGAAGGAATCTGTGGCGCAGGTGACCGGTCAAAAGGAGATGGCTTTCTTGCGGCCGCCGAAAGGAATTTTTAGCGAGCGTACGCTGGCGGTCAGCAAGCGACTGGGCTACACGAGCGTTTTCTGGTCGATTGCCTATAAAGACTGGGACATCAAAACGCAAAAGGGATGGAAATATGCCTATGACAGCGTGATGTCCCAGCTTCACTCGGGAGCGGTGCTGCTGCTTCACTCCGTATCCAAGGATAACGCGGAAGCGTTGGGGAAAATCATCGACGATGCGCGAAAGCAGGGGTATGAATTCAAGAGTTTGCAGGAACTGCAGATGCAAAAACGTAATCCAGCCGGGATCCAAACGACAAGAGAGGTCACATGAGTACCTCTCTTGTGCTGTGTTATTTTGTTGTCCTGCGCTCGCCATCTCTTTAATTCAAGCAGTGGTTCCCGGGACGCCTATTTGACTTCCATATTAAGGAATTAATTAATTTGCAATGTTGTGACGTCAGTCTATTTTGTCACCGCATAGCCTTTCTTCTGAAGGCGGCGAATCATCAATTCTTCGGTCGAGATGCTCTTTCGCTTCTCCAAGTAATCAGGGCCGAGTTTGTTGTAAGGTTCCCCAGTTTTGAGTACAAAGTAAGCGATCACGAGGATCTTGTGTGCAATCACAACCTTCGGCCGCTTCTTTCCTTTGCGGCCGGTCACTGACCAAGACTTTGATCCGAGGAAAGTTCGGGTCTTGCTCGCCGCCCAAGCAGCTTCCAGGAGGACAGACTTCAGCGTTTGATTACCCTGCGTCGTTCTTGCCCGTTTTTTTACCCGCACTTTCGTGATTCCCGGGGCTGAACCCCGCCCACGATGAAAGATGGGATGCCGAAGGAAAGACGGACATATCGGTGCCGATTTCTGCCAGGATCACCGAAAGGTCAAGCGATTCATGTTTTCCGGAGTCAAGCGGAGCAGCCCAAAGCGACGCCAAAAGTGGTTGGAATATCTGTATCACCAGGTGCGTTTCGGATTGAGATCAACATGATGGGGATCCGTGTGGATTGATTCAATCTGGAATAAAGGGTATTGTAGATTCAAGGCATTTTACAGCGATCCATCGAGGTGAAGCCAAATGAGTAAACGCTCGGAGGTGCAAAAGAGCGTCAGGGCCTACTATACCAGCATCGACTGGGAGCCCGTCGTGAAACGGGACTGGGTGGAAGGGTACCTCAACGTGCTGCATTTCAACAAACGCACGGACGAACTTGTCGACGCCTGGGAGGATATACACGCCCTGATCCTGTACATTGAGCGCACGAACTATACGAATTTGTCAGATCTGCCCTGGTGGGAATACAGCGTGGCGCTCGAGTGGATCGAAAGCCATATCTGGGTGCCGGAGCGCTTTGATCTCACGCTGGACAACGCCCGCCGGATGATGGGGCGATGGCGGGATTTTTACGAATATCTGGCGAAAACATGGTGTCCTGTGGACCTGGCCCCAATCGAACTGGCATACGAGAAGGTCTGCGGCGGAAAAAAGCTGAAGCTGGTGAAAAAGATTCCGTTCACCGGCGAGGAGTTCTGGATGGGGGTCGGGAGAACGGGTAGCAACCAAATCGTCGATTTCACGATGGCGGAATTTTGGTTGATCTTGATCTATTTTGAGCTTGGCGAGTCGTGGGACAGGCTGGAGGAAGAATTGAAGAGTGTTCCTTCCGTCCGGGAAAAGCGCAGGCGATTGGACAGCCTGCGGGAGAAACTGAAGCAGTCCGGGTATGACCAGGATCCGATTGCGCTGGTTCGGGGACATGTGGATCCTGTCGACTTGGAAGACGCTGAACGGTGGTTTTACCGGCGGCGAATTCCAGCGCAACGTGCGAAGAGGAAAACCGATTGAGAAGTGCTCCGTGCGGGACGGAGCTTACCTCACGGCCGACCGTTTTTGACAATCGGGGGCAGATGCAGGTTATCACGGTTTGCGTTCATGTGATCAGCACTTGCGTGCAGGGATGGCTTTTTTGCACTGGCGATTCCGAAACATCCCGTGTCGATCGAGTGAGGAAGTAGAGGCCATCGATTTCAGATGGCCTCGATTTTCACCACTTTCTGTACTGGAACCCGGCGAATCCCATCGGCGGTTCGCAGGTGCAATTGGCGGTCTTTCAGCATTGGGATCCCTTCCCACACCACATCCTCATCCGGATCAAACAACGTGACACGGATGGTACGCCCTTGCCGGAGGGCTTCCACCAGCACGTACTCCAATTCATTCCATGCATCTTCGGGAAGTATAGGGGGCGTGCGTTTGTTTGATTCCTGTTTGAAACGTTTCATGAGTTCCCTGTGTTCCGGCAGTACGAGCCGCATCGCTTCAAAAATGTTTCCGTCGACAATTCGCATCTCTGATCACCTGGATCGTCACATGGAGTGTCCCCCAATTTTTTTGCTTCGCTCTTTCAGCTGGCTGGCCGCCTTGAGGCTCACGGCCCGCATGATGCTGGTCTCGCCGAATCT
>NZ_AQXL01000075.1 GCF_000376225.1 Effusibacillus pohliae DSM 22757 | reverse complement strand
CCGAAGACGCATACGCACGGTCATTCAAAGTATTATCACGCTTGCGGCCAAACTTACCACTCACGCAAGACAATACCGACTCCGTCTCAGTAAGGGGAGTCCCTGGCTTCTCTTTTACCAAAGGATGAATGCCTCGCTAGCAAGGTAGTGGTTGGTATTGACTTGTAAAATCACAGAACGGGATCACCCCCTTGTTATGGGGGCTGGTTTCGTATTGCCGGAAAACGGAACACGCAGGTCATGACGCCATCCAAAGGACGAAATGTGTGTGATCCAGAGCCAAAATTCGAGTACCGAAGGATCAAATTCAAAACAAAATGGAGCCTAGCCTGATACTTGAGGACAGCGTCACGGATTCAGGTAAGAAGAAAGAGCACCTTGGTTCTGGAGGTGCTCTTATAGTTTGTACGTCCAGCATGGGCGTTCATCTATAGGTGCAAGTCTCGAACTGGGGCTGGCGAGCGCCTACCGTAGCCAAGGGCAAAGGTGTCCGTCGCGTGGCGGAATCTGGAGAAAGCTGGAGGCAAACGCTCGCCCCAAGGTACACGAGGCTGGGATAGTCGGGTGAGCCTGCAAAACATGGTTAAGTCCAAAGCCGACAAAGGCTATTTCAGTAAACTTGGGTGGACCCATGAGCGGAATATTTTGAACTTCGTCAAGGTTGGCGAATCGCCTAGTGCGGAACAATATGCTAGGTGGTGTGAGGAGACGGGGGTTAGTCGCCCCCTCTTACTCGATTTGTCCGCCTGTCGAATCGCCAATTGCGGGTTTTCCAAACAGGGTGCTATAATGTACGATAGCATTTTTATGGTTAGGAGAATCGGACATGGACGTCAGAGAACGACAGAAATCCATCCGCAATTTTTCGATCATCGCGCATATTGACCACGGAAAGTCTACGTTGGCCGACCGGATTCTGGAATATACAGGCGCCCTGCAGGCGCGTGAAATGCAGGAACAGGTGCTGGACAGCATGGATCTCGAGCGGGAACGCGGGATCACCATCAAGCTTCAGTCGGTGCGTTTGAATTACCGAGCAAAGGACGGGAACGAGTACATCCTGCATTTGATCGATACGCCCGGCCACGTCGATTTCACCTACGAGGTGAGCCGCTCGCTGGCCGCCTGCGAAGGTGCGCTGTTGGTGGTTGACGCTGCCCAGGGAATCGAGGCGCAGACGCTTGCCAACGTGTATCTGGCGCTGGAAAACAATCTCGAGATTCTGCCTGTGATCAATAAGATCGACCTGCCGTCGGCCGAACCGGAGCGGGTGAAGCAGGAGATCGAAGATGTGATCGGCCTGGATGCGTCGGAAGCGGTGCTGGCTTCCGCGAAGGCGGGGATCGGCATCGAGGAGATTTTGGAGCAAATCGTGCAGAAGGTGCCCGCCCCCTCCGGCGATCCGGACAAACCGCTGCAGGCGCTAATTTTTGACTCGTATTACGACCCGTACAAAGGGGTGATCATCTATGTGCGGGTGGTCAACGGTGCGATCCGGCCGGGCATGAAAATCAGAATGATGGCGACAGGTGCCGAATACGAAGTGGTCGAAGTCGGCACGATGAAGCCGCGGATGACGCCGGTAGACGAACTGCTGGTCGGGGATGTTGGATATGTCGCCGCCTCCATCAAGAACGTCAAGCACACGCGGGTGGGGGATACGGTGACCGACGCGAATGCCCCTGCCGCCGAGCCGCTGCCCGGTTACCGGAAGATCAATCCGATGGTGTTCTGCGGGCTGTATCCGGTCGACACAAACGATTACAACGACCTGCGGGAAGCCCTGGAAAAACTGGAACTGAACGACGCGTCGCTGACCTACGAACCGGAAACGTCGACGGCGCTCGGATTCGGCTTCCGCTGCGGCTTCCTGGGGCTGCTCCACATGGAAGTGATCCAGGAACGGCTGGAGCGGGAATACAACTTGACGCTGATCACGACGGCGCCGAGCGTTGTGTACCACGTCTACACCACAAAAGGCGAAAAAATTGAGATCGATAACCCGAGCAAGATGCCGGAAGCGGGCAAGATCGACCGGATCGAAGAGCCGTTTGTGAAAGCGTCGATCATCGTTCCGAAAGACTACGTCGGCCCGGTCATGGAACTGTGCCAGGAAAAACGGGGCGTGTTCGTGGACATGCAGTATCTCGATCAGACGCGCGTGACACTGGTCTACGAGGTGCCGCTGACCGAGATCGTGTACGATTTTTTCGACCGGTTGAAATCGAGCACAAAGGGGTACGCGTCGTTCGATTACGAACTGATCGGCTACCGTCCTTCGAACCTGGTGAAAATGGACATCCTGCTGAACGGTGAAGTGGTCGACGCCCTGTCCTTCATCGTCCACCGGGACAAGGCGTATGAGCGCGGACGGGTTCTCTGCGAGAAGCTGAAGGAACTGATCCCCCGCCAGCAGTTTGAGGTTCCGATCCAGGCGGCGATCGGCAACAAGGTCATTGCCCGGGAAACGATCAAGGCGATGCGCAAGAACGTGCTGGCCAAATGTTACGGCGGGGACATCACGCGCAAGCGCAAACTCCTGGAAAAGCAAAAAGAGGGGAAAAAGCGCATGAAGCAAGTCGGTTCGGTGGAAGTGCCGCAAGAAGCGTTTATGGCAGTTCTCAAAATGGATTGAAGTGGGGGTGCCGCATGAGCAACCAAACGGTGAATGATGGTCTTGAGACCGGGCAGACTGCGGATGGGCAGGACCGGAACACATTCGAGCAGATACTTGCCGATGCAGACAAACAGATTGATGCGGAGCAGTACGAGAACGCGCTGCAGATTTTGCATTACGGACTGCGCCAGCCCGATTTTGACGTTCGGGTATATGAAAAATGTGCATTTGTTTTGCGCATGTCGGGCCAATATACGGCCGCCGAATTGTTCGAAGCGGTGGTGGCTGACCGGGACAATCCGGAGCCGTTGTTCCGACTCGGGTATCAATTGGTGCAGGATGGCCTGTACGGACCGGCACTCGGACCGCTCTCCCGCTGCGTGAAGCTTGCCCCCGAGTCGTCCGCCGCAAACTATGAGTTCGCCTATGCCCTGATGAAAGAGTTCTACAACGAAGCGGCGCTGCACTATTTTGCCAAGGCGTACGAGCAGGAACAGGCGATGAGCATTTTGTTTTACATGGCGCAGCTGTTGATTTTCCTGGGGCGGTCCGGGGAAGCCTGGCTGTTCATGCAAAAACTGGAGGAGCAGGTGAAAGAAGCGGGCGAAGGCGAACCGCAGCTCGCCTATCTGAAAGGCATGCTGCGCCGGTATCGCGCCCATCAGCCGCAAACGATCCGCGACTGGCATTTTGTGCAGTACGGCAGCTTGCTGCTGCGGACGTATGAAGAGGACGATCCGGAACCGCCGAATCCTGCGAATGGCCGCTACACGCTGGTCAACTTCGGCTACCCGCAGGTGGCAGCCGTGCTTGCGGCGTTGCAGGCGATTCTCGGCAGAATCGACCTGTTCCCGCCATACAAGTACATCGCAGCGGCCGGCGAGGCGAGCGCCCCGATCGCCCATGCGCTCGGCCAACTGTTGACAGTTCCGGTGAAACCGCTGGCGGAAGGGCTTTCTTCCGGACAAAATGGCATCGTCATCACCTCTTTCTCCGATGAGCTGCAGGGAATCGCGGAGCATGTGTGGGATCGGAAGGACGTGCTGCTGTTCTCGTTCGCCCTGTCGTGGACACACGATCAGAATGTGTTGCCGGAGGTCGTCGGCTATCTGGCGCAAATGCCGCGCTTGCCATGGCAGGAACGGGTAGTCTTGAACGAAAGCGGCGAGCCGGTGCTGGTGGCTGCTGATGAACGCCCAGCCGAAGCAATCGCCGGTGACATCCTGCACTGCGTGGCGCAAGTCGATGCCGATTGGGTGAAGCGGGTCTGCGATTTTTACGGAAAGCGAAAATCGGACATCATCGCCGGCAAGCGGATCGAGGTGCCGCGCAAGCGGTTTTTCACGCACTCCGCGCTGGGTGGGGCCCGCTACTGATGATACCCAGTTCGCTTTATATCCACATCCCGTTTTGCGCCAGCAAGTGCTATTATTGCGATTTTAACTCGTACGTCTCGACCGGCGAAGTGATGGACCGCTATCTCGACGCGCTTGACAAAGAGATCGAACTGCTGGCGGGGGAACTTCCCTGGCGGCCGCTCGAGACCGTCTTTTTCGGCGGCGGTACGCCGACCATGTTCGATGTGCGGCAGACGGAGCGGATGATGCAGATTTTGCACCGGCATTTTCGGCTGGCGGAAGGGGCTGAAGTGTCGGTCGAAGCCAATCCGGGCACGGTCACGCCGGAAAAGCTGCGCGTGCTGCGGGAGGGCGGAGCGAACCGCTTGTCGTTCGGTGTGCAATCGTTCAACGATTCGATTTTGAAAAAATTGGGCCGGCTGCACGACACACTCACCGTTTACCACAGTTACGAAAAGGCGCGGCAGGCCGGATTTTCTTCGATCAATCTGGATTTGATGTTCGGGCTGCCCGGACAAACGGTCGAGATTTTTGCTGACAGCCTGCGGCGAGTGTTGGAACTGCAGCCGGAACACATCTCCGCCTATTCGCTTAAGGTGGAAGAAGGTACGCCATTTGCCATTTGGCAGGAAAAAGGGAAGCTGCACCTGCCGCCGGAAGAGGACGATCTGGCGATGTACCGTCTGCTGATCGACACGTTGGCAGCGCACGGATATGGCATGTACGAAATCTCCAATTTTGCAAAAAAAGGGCATGTGTGCCAACACAACCAGGTCTACTGGCGAAACGAGCCGTATCTGGCGGCCGGTGCAGGCGCCCATGGCTATGTGAACAACGTCCGCTATGTCAACCTGTCGAGTGTGCCCGAGTATACGGATGTCTGCCTGTCCGGACTGCGCCCGGTCGCCGGGCAGGAAACGATTCCGGAACCGATCCAGCGGGAAGATACGATGATTCTCGGTTTGCGGATGATCCGCGGCGTGGAGTATTCCCGTTTTCGGGAACGGCACGGGGTGGAGATGGGTGATGTGTTTGGTGGCGTGATTGAGGAATGTGTCAAGAAACGGCTGCTTGTGGCCGATCAGGTCGGAGTGCGGCTGAGCAGGCAAGCCCTGCCGATTGCGAACGAGGTGTTTGCAGCGTTCCTTGGTTGACACTGCGGGCGGGATCTGTTATTTTTTACGTAGTGGTTAGCACTCAAGGCATTAGAGTGCTAACAAAGGGGGGAACCGCATGCTTTCAGAACGCCAGCAATTGATCCTGCGCATGATCGTCGAGGATTATGTGCATTCGGCTGAACCGGTCGGTTCACGGACGATCTCGAAACGTTCGGAAGTGTCTTTCTCGCCGGCTACGATCCGGAATGAAATGGCGGATCTGGAAGAGATGGGCTATCTGGAACAGCCGCATACGTCAGCCGGACGGATCCCTTCGCAAAAAGGGTACCGTTTTTATGTCGACCATCTGCTGCATCCGTTCCGTCTGACGCCGCAAGAGCTGTTTCAGTTGAAGAAAATATATGTCGACAAAATCGACGCGATGGAGCGGGTGGTGCAGCAGACCGCCCAGATTTTGTCCAGTTTGACGAATTATACGGCGCTCGTACTGGGGCCGCAGGTGCATGAGAACAAACTGAAGCACCTGCAGCTGATTCCCCTGTCGGATCGGACGGCGGTTGCCATCATTGTGACCGACACCGGTCATGTCGAGAACAAAAAGGTGACCGTGCCGGAAGGCATTTCCCCGGATGAGATCAGCAGATTCGTAGCGATCCTGAACGACAAGATGCGGGACGTCCCGTTGCAGCACGTGAAATCGAAGCTGTATAGCGAAATCATGAGCGAACTGAACCGGTACATGAACCAGTTTGAAGGCGTTATGTCCCTCCTGGATCAAATCGTCGAAGTGGAGCAGGAGGACCGGGTGTATCTCGGCGGTACGACGAATATTTTGAACCAGCCTGAATTTCGCGATGTCGAGAAACTGCGGCCGCTCCTGGATATGCTGGAAAAGAACCGGACGGTGTTCCAGCTTCTCAGCCAGCAGGACACACCGGGCATTCAGGTGCGGATCGGGCTGGAAAACGATTTGGAGCAGTTGAAAGACTGCTCCGTCATCACCGCCACCTACCATATTGACGGGAAAGTGGCCGGTACGGTTGGCGTGCTTGGGCCCACCCGGATGGAATACCGCCGCGTGATCGGCGTCATGCAGCAGTTGACGGAACTGCTGTCCGATTTGTTGACAAGGCTGCACAGGTAATCGGTGCACCCAAAGGGTATTTGGGGCGACTTGGCAATTCATTGCCATAGCGCCACTTATACTCTTTGAGTGCAAGTCGTGTCACGGCAGCATTGCTGCCGGATCACGCTATTCCGCTAGCGGCCGAGTCTGGGGAGTGCGGGGGTTTACTTCGGGCTGCACTTGCCCCCTTGACTTGGCCAGTTCGATGTGGAGGGATATCATGGACCAGAAGCAAATGGAGGAAACGGCGCAAGCAACAGCCGGATCTCGCGACACGGGAGAAGGTGCGGCTGCTGAGCAGCAGCAAGCGGCGGCTGGCGAGCAGGCCGCCGGCGAGCAGAATGAAAATCAGGCTGATCAGCAACAGGCTGGTGCCGAGGATACGCGCAGCCGAGAGGAACTGTTGGCGGAAATTCAGCGGTTGAACGCGGAACTGGATGAGACGCGCAGTCGCCTGTTGCGGACCACGGCCGATTTTGACAATTTCCGCAAGCGCACGCGCCAGGAAAAAGAGGAACTGAGCAAATACGCCACGCTGCGGTTTGTCCAGGAGATCCTGCCGGTGCTGGACAATTTTCAACTTGCATTGGCGGCTGAAACGACCGATGCTGAATCATTGAAAAAAGGCGTCGATATGGTGTTCCGCCAATTTTTAGGCGCTCTCGAACGGCAGGGCGTGGTCGAAATGCAGGCGGTCGGCAAACCGTTCGATCCCAATTTTCATGAAGCGGTCATGCAGGTTGAGAGCGAGGAGCATGAATCCGGCATCGTTGTGGAAGAACTGCGCAAGGGCTACCTGCTGCACGACAAGGTTGTGCGGCCGGCGATGGTGAAAGTGTCGCAATAAATCACTGTGACGAATCAGTCAGCAAGAAGGGGGCTATCCAATGAGCAAGGTTATCGGGATTGACTTGGGTACAACGAACTCTTGTGTGGCCGTGATGGAAGGCGGCGAACCGGTGGTGATTCCGAACGCGGAGGGCGGGCGGACGACTCCGTCGATCCTCGCGATCAAAAACGGGGAGCGCCTGGTCGGCGACGTGGCAAAACGGCAGGCGATCACCAACCCGGAAAACACCGTCATTTCGATCAAACGCCACATGGGCACGAACTATAAGGTGAAGCTCGAAGGCAAGGAATACACGCCGCAGGAAATTTCTGCGATGATCCTGCAAAAACTGAAAGCGGACGCGGAAGCTTACCTGGGCGAACCGGTCACCAAAGCGGTCATTACGGTACCGGCTTATTTTAATGACTCGCAGCGCCAGGCAACGAAGGATGCCGGGAAAATCGCGGGTCTCGAAGTGTTGCGCATCGTCAACGAACCGACTGCCGCAGCACTCGCTTACGGGCTTGACAAGCAAGAGGAAGGCACGATTCTCGTGTACGACCTGGGCGGCGGTACGTTTGACGTGTCGATCCTGGAACTGGGCGACGGCGTGTTCGAAGTGAAAGCGACCAGCGGGAACAACCGCCTGGGCGGGGACGATTTTGACGATCGGATCATTCAATATCTGATTGATACGTTCAAGCGCGACACCGGCATCGATCTGTCGAACGACCGGATGGCGATGCAGCGGCTGAAAGACGCGGCGGAAAAAGCGAAGAAAGAACTGTCCACGGTCTTGACGACGACGATTTCGTTGCCGTTCATTTCGGCTGACGCAACCGGTCCGAAACACCTGGAAGTCAACCTGACCCGGGCAAAATTCGAAGAACTGACGGCCGATCTGGTCGAGGCCACACTCGGACCGACCCGTCAGGCGTTGAGCGATGCGGGTCTGACTCCTGCCCAAATCGACAAGGTGATTCTGGTCGGCGGTTCGACACGGATCCCGGCGGTGCAGGAAGCGGTCAAAAAATTGATCGGCAAGGAACCGATCAAAGGGGTCAACCCGGACGAAGTGGTGGCGATCGGTGCGGCCATCCAGGCGGGGGTTCTCACAGGTGAAGTGAAGGACGTTCTGCTGCTTGACGTTACTCCGCTGTCCCTCGGGATTGAGACGCTGGGCGGTGTGATGACGAAACTGATCCCGCGGAATACCACGATTCCGACGTCGAAGAGCCAGATTTTCTCGACGGCGGCGGACAACCAGACGTCCGTGGAAATCCACGTGCTGCAAGGGGAACGTGAGTTCGCGCGCGACAACAAAACGCTTGGCCGGTTTACGCTGACCGACATCCCGCCGGCTCCGCGCGGAGTTCCGCAAATTGAGGTCACATTTGACATTGACGCGAACGGCATTGTGCACGTTTCGGCGAAAGATCTCGGCACCGGCAAGAGCCAGAACATCACAATCACCTCGTCTTCCGGTCTCAGTCAGGAAGAGATCGAGCGGATGGTGAAAGAGGCGGAAATGAACGCGGAAGCGGACCGCAAGCGCCGGGAAGAGGTGGAAATCCGCAACAACGCCGACTCGCTTGTCTACACGACCGAAAAGACGCTGAAAGAAGTGGAAGGCAAAGTCGACAAGGCGGACATCGACAAGGCGAACGAGGCGAAGGAAAAACTGAAAGAAGCGCTGAAGGGAACCGACATCGAAGCGATCAAGAAAGCGTCGGAAGAACTCTCGCAAGTCGTTCAGCAGCTGTCGGTGAAACTGTACCAGCAAGCGGCGCAAGCGCAGCAGACGAGCGCGGACGCAAGTTCCGGCAAAAAGGATGACACCGTGGTCGACGCGGAATATACTGAGGTAAAAGACGACAAGAAATAACCTTTCAAGCGGCGAAAAGTCAAAGTCGCAGGGTGTACTCCGGGCTTTGGCTTTTCTTTGTATGAGGGAGGGTGCATTCTTGAGCAAGCGAGATTATTATGAGGTTCTTGGCGTCAGCAAGAATGCGACTGAAGAAGAAATCAAGAAGGCCTACCGCAAGCTGGCTCGCAAATACCACCCGGACATCAACAAGGAGCCGGATGCGGAGGCCAAGTTCAAGGAAATAAACGAAGCGTACGAGGTGCTGTCCGACAAGGAAAAACGGGCCCGCTACGACCAGTTCGGCCATGCGGATCCGGGGGCCGGGTTTGGCGGTGGCGGAACTGGCTTCGGTGGGGCGGGTGATTTCGACGGTTTCGGCGGTTTTGGCGACATTTTCGATATGTTCTTTGGTGGCGGGCGTCCGCGTGGACCGCGGAAAGGCGCTGATTTGCAATACAATTTGCAGATCGAGTTTGAAGAAGCCGCGAAAGGGGTTGAGAAGGAAATCGAGATTCCGCGCACGGAAGAATGCCCGACCTGTCACGGATCGGGGGCGAAACCGGGAACGCATCCCGAGACATGCAGTGTTTGCCGGGGGACCGGTACGCAAGAACAGGTGATCAACACCCCGCTCGGCCGGATGGTCAACCGCCGTACCTGCCAGGTGTGCGGCGGCGACGGCCAGATCATCAAAAATCCCTGTACGCAATGCCGCGGATCCGGCACGATTCGGGTACGCAAGCGCATCAATGTGAAAATTCCGGCCGGTGTGGACACCGGCAACCGCATCCGCATCAGCGGGGCGGGCGAACCGGGCGACAAAGGGGCGCCTCCGGGCGACTTGTACGTCGTGATCTACGTGCGCGAGCACAAATTTTTCGAACGGGACGGAGACGATATTTTCTGCCGCGTACCGATCAGCTTTGTCCAAGCCGCATTGGGCGACGAGATCGAGGTCGAGACGCTCGACGGCAAAGTCAAGCTGCGCATCCCGGAGGGCACCCAAACGGGAACCTCGTTCCGCCTGCGTGGCAAAGGCATGCCGCGGCTCAACAGCTCCTACCGCGGCGACCAGCACGTCCGCGTCATCGTCGTGACGCCCACCAACCTGACGGAAAGGCAGCGCGAACTGCTACGCCAGCTGGGCGAGGAGCTGGGTGTCAGGCCGCATGAGCAGCAGCGCTCGTTTTTTGAGAAAGTCAAGGACGCGGCGAAGGATGCGTTGAATTGGGATTAGGGTGTGTTGCAGAAAGTCTGTCGTATACGGAACTTCGCGGGCAGCAGAAGAGGGGGATTTCCCCGCCCGAATGTTCCTAGCGGCGGGCTTTTTTTATGGAGGAACAATTGGAGGCAATAGGAAATTCCTCTTTTTGTGGAAGTAATGGATGGGGATCATGCAGACGATTGTCAAATCGCAAGAAAAACGGAAAATTCTCGAATGGATCGAATCGGCAGGAGCTGGTCAGCATACCGTCGGACAATCCACCTGGGGGAGGAGTGATGGAATCCGATTTTCATCCTGTAAATTTACTATAATTCTTGATTCTGCAAGAACACCTATGTGTTATTTGATTCGCCTGATAAGGAAAAACATATTTTTTTGTCAGTTCCCCGACGGTACAGTTGTGTCCGGTATTATGTGTAAAAAGGATCTGAAATAGGAAGAGTCATTTCAATCCTCTTTTTGGGAATCATGGAGTTTGTCTACAACAATATCCCAAGGAGGAATCGAAATGACTCACTTCCATCTTACCCTTTCCGCAGAAGAATTACACCAACTGCTTACAACACATGGCAAACTGGCTCCATCTCTCATGCAGTCGTTTTTGAACCAACTCTTACAGAAGCAAGCATCGGAGCAGATCCAAGCGGAACCCTACGAGCGAACCCATGAACGCACCA
>NZ_AQXL01000074.1 GCF_000376225.1 Effusibacillus pohliae DSM 22757 | reverse complement strand
CTCCTCCTGCTGCTGCCGAGGTTCACTTACAGCCTTGCGAATGGTTTTGCGGTCGTGGCCGAATCTTCTGGCCAGTTCCGAGATGCTGACGCCCTCCTCATACAACTTCTTGATTTCCATCTTCTCACTCTCCCTCATGACTGGCACCTCCACGGACGTGATGGCAGGTGCCATAATTCGACACAGGGGTGGGGAATTCATCCCGATGATTTTGAGGAAATCATGCCGGTGATTTTGGGGAATCGCTATCCGATGCTATTGGGGATTTTACATCCGATGTTGACAGAAGTGCAGGATAACCGTTCCTATGCCAATAATTCATGATATCCGCACCGGCAGCCGGCCCACAACCGGAATCCGACTGGTTTTGCGGCAATTTGTTTTGGTCATAGGATATCACATACAGGTCTTTACTAGTAACGCTAGCGTAAGGTGTCACTATGGAACCAGTTGTATTAAGGTGTTTACTCCATTGCATTCTCGATTCGCTTTTATAATTTGCGTCCATTTTAGGGGGGGCATCGAAGTCAACTCGAACTCACCTTCCAGATTGTAGCGAAGCTGTTTAACCTTTTTACCATCTTGGATTACATCGAACTGAACGCAGAGGTTAAAAGGTCCTCCATAGATAAGATGAGGAGTTCCAAGCTGTTGACCCGATTTCAGAGTTTGACTTGCAAGTTTTGTGATGATATCTATATTGTCCGTTGGTTCTGCACCCCGAGAGATCTTCAAGATCGGGGTTACATCTTTTGTAGCCCCAACAAGCATATAACCGAGTGTTACGTGATTTCTGGTTACTCGGATGCCATACACAGTAGGAGTACTTGTATCAGCATCTGAATAGGGAATTGGATTTTCAACGGTAGCCCCGTTCCAATCGGGAAAAAGATAAGGGATTACTCGGTGATCTTCAATGCGATATCCGGTTTGATTCCGTTTTCTGAATCGACTTGTTTTTGAATTAAGCTGCTTTTTGAATTAACCTGCACTTCGCCGGGTTGCGTCGCTGCAAAACTGGATGTTGCAAAATACGTTGTGAGCACACAGCAAGTGACACCAACAATAAATTTGTTCATCCAACCATCTCCTTAAAATATTGTGGAAAAAAGATAGTAAATAAAAGACATATTTTATATAAATTTATCAAAGACATTTATATATGTCAATACATTTTTTCTATTCATATTTATAAGAAATTTTTATGTATAAAAACTCTCATAAGGACTGGATTTTATAGGCTGTTACACACGTCTTGGAAGTGTCGTATGATCACAGCACGCCGTCCGATCTCCAACCGACCGGTCGTGCCAGAAAAGGATTTTTCGTGTATATTGTAGAAGTAGAGAGAGGAGACGAGATACACAATCATCAGAGACGGGGGAGGTAGCCATGTTCAAAAAAATCCTGATTGCGAACCGGGGGGAAATCGCAGCTCGCGTGATCCGCACCTGCAGGGCGTTAAACATCCGAACGGTTGGTATATATTCGGAAGCGGACGCGCAAGCGCCACATGTGAAAATGGCGGATGAAGCCTACCTGGTCGGGGGGCCGCGCGTCAACGAAAGCTACTTGAACATCGATAAAATTTTGGAAGTTGCCAAACAGACGGGAGCGGAGGCGGTTCATCCGGGTTACGGGCTGCTATCCGAGAATGCGGAGTTCGCCCGCCGCTGCGAAGAGGCCGGAATCGTCTTTATCGGTCCGTCGCCGGAAGTGATCGCCCGCATGGGCAGCAAAATCGAATCGCGCAAGGCGATGGAAGCAGTCGGCGTGCCGGTGGTGCCGGGGATTATGCACCCGCTGGCCGATGTGGAGGAAGCGGTTCGCGTCGCGAACGAAATGGGCTATCCGGTGATGCTGAAAGCGTCGGCGGGGGGCGGCGGTATCGGCATGCAGGTGGTGCGCACTGAGGAAGAGCTGCGCAAGGCGTATGCTGGCAACCAGAAGCGGGCGACCGACTTTTTCGGCGACGGGGCGATGTATGTCGAGAAGTATATCGAGAATCCGCGCCATATCGAGATTCAGATTCTGGCTGACAAGCAAGGCAACACGGTCTATCTATGGGAGCGCGAATGTTCGATCCAGCGCCGCCATCAGAAAGTGGTGGAGGAAGCGCCGTCTCCGTTCCTCGATGAAGCTACCCGGGCGAAGATGGGGGAAGCGGCCGTCAGGGCGGCAAAATCGCTGGGCTACTCGAACGCCGGAACGATTGAGTTTCTGGTGGATACGGACAAGAATTTTTACTTCCTGGAAATGAACACGCGGCTGCAGGTGGAACATCCGGTGACGGAAGAGATTACCGGACTGGATCTGGTCGAGCAGCAACTGCGGATCGGGTACGGGGAGCCGCTCGGTTTCACGCAGGCGGACGTCAAGCGGGAAGGGCATGCGATCGAAGTGCGGATTTACGCGGAAGATCCGAAGACATTTTTCCCGTCGCCTGGCACAATCACCAGGTTTGTCAAACCGGAAGGACCCGGGATTCGGCATGAACTGGGGGTGAGCGAACGCTCGGTCGTCACACCTTTTTATGATCCGATGATCGCCAAGCTGGTGGTCAAAGGCAGCACCCGCGACGAGGCGATCGATCGCCTGCAGGCGGCGCTGGCGGGATACGAGGTGGACGGCATCAAGACCAACATCCCGATGCTGCGGGAAGTCGTTGCGCATCCGGCGTTTCGGGCCGGGGATACCACGACCGGATTCGTGGCACAACATCTACAGGGCAAAAAATAAACAAATTTTGGAGGGATTCGAATGAGTCAAGTAGTGGCGAGCATGGCGGGCAACGTGTGGAAAGTGCTGGTGAAAGCGGGAGATGCGGTGGACGCCGGACAGGATGTGGTGATTCTCGAGTCGATGAAGATGGAGATTCCGATCGCGGCCGATTTTGCCGGTACGGTCAAGGAAGTGAAAGTGAACGAAGGGGATTTTGTGAACGAAGGCGACGTGCTGGTGGAAATGGAATAAGGGCCCGCGAAAGTGACGAGAAACTTGCCGTAGGGAGGGGAGCGTATGAAGTGGCCGGGTGCTGTGACGATTAAGGAAGTGGGGCCGCGGGACGGACTGCAAAACGAAACAACGTTCATCGCCACCGAGGACAAAATCGCCTGGATCAACCAACTGTCCCGCACGGGGCTGACCTCGATCGAAATCACCTCGTTCGTCAATCCGAAGTGGATTCCGGCGCTGGCCGATGCGGTCGAGGTGGCGAAGAGGATCGAACGGGTGCCGGGTGTTACGTATGCGGCGCTGGTGCCGAACCGCAAAGGGCTTGAACGGGCGTTGGAAGCCGACATTGACGAAACGGCCGTCTTTATGTCGGCCAGCGAGACGCACAACCGGAAAAATATCAACAAGTCGATCGACGAAACATTTCCCGTCTTGCGGGAAGTGGCGGAAGATTCGCTGGCGGCGGGGAAATCGGTCCGCGGTTACGTGTCGACCGTTTTTGGCTGTCCCTACGAAGGGCCGGTTGCGATCGACGCGGTCGTTCGGGTGGCCGACGCACTGTTTGAGATGGGAGTCGGCGAGTTGTCGCTCGGCGATACGATCGGCGTCGCTACCCCGAAGCAGGTGGCGGAAGTGTTGGACGTCCTGCTGAAACGCTTCCCGGCCGAAAAATTGGCGATGCATTTTCACGATACGCGCGGCACCGCGATGGCGAACGTGTTGGTGGCGCTTGACATGGGGATCACGGTGTTTGACGCGTCGCTCGGCGGTCTCGGCGGCTGTCCGTATGCGCCGGGGGCGTCTGGCAATCTGGCGACCGACGATTTGCTGTACATGCTGGACGGAATGGGTGTCAAAACCGGGATCGACCGGGACCGGCTGCTGGCAGCCGCCCGCTTTATTCAGGAGAAAGTGGGGCGACCGCTGCCGAGCCACAATTTGCAGGCTACCGGAGTCGGTTCATGCGCAACTGGAACCGGTGCGTGAGTGCACGGAAAACATCGTCTTCTTACACGGCGAGCGCGATCTGTGCACAACAAGGAACCAGCGAGTAACGGAAGGGAGAGGCGAAGATGGGCGAACAGGCGGTGGTGGTATCCAAACGGGAAGACGGCATCGCGACGATTACGCTGAATCGTCCGGAAGCGGCCAATGCGCTGTCGCTGCAAATGCTGTACGAATTGCATGAGGCGATTCATGAAATCAAATTCGACCGGTCGGTGCGCTGTGTGATCCTCACCGGCGCCGGGGAAAAAGCGTTTTGCGCCGGCGCCGATCTGAAAGAACGGGCGGGCATGGATCCTGTTCAGGTGCGCAAGACGGTGGCTTTGATCCGTGACAACATCAACGATTTGGAAGCATTGCCGCAGCCGGTGATCGCTGCGGTGAACGGGGTGGCGTTCGGCGGCGGAACCGAACTGGCGCTCGCCTGTGACATCCGGGTGGCCGCCGACCAGGCAAAATTCGGCTTGACCGAAACGTCGCTCGGCATCATCCCGGGAGCGGGCGGCACCCAGCGGCTGCCGCGGCTGATTGGGAAAGGGCGGGCGAAAGAGCTGATTTTTACGGCCAGACGGATCGACGCACAGGAAGCGCTGGCCATTGGGCTGGTGGAATATGTGACGCCACGTGAATCGTTGCTGGACAAAGCACTGGAGATTGCTGGACAGATCGTCCGCAACGCGCCGATAGCGGTGGCGCAGGCGAAATTCGCGATTGACAAGGGCTTTGACGTCGATCTTCAGACCGGATTGGCGATTGAAATGAATGCGTATGAGGTCACGATCCCGACCAAAGACCGGCTGGAAGGGCTACGTGCGTTTCAGGAAAAACGGCCTCCGGTGTACCGGGGCGAGTAGGGGAGGAGAGGACAACCGTGTCATTCGAGAAAGAGTTGCAGGCGCGCGTGGAACAAATCAAAAAAGGCGGCGCCCCGAAATATCATGAAAAAAACGCGGAGCAGGGGAAACTGTTCGTCCGCGACCGGTTACAGCTGCTGTTTGATCCCGGCTTTGAACTGGAAGACGGTTTGTTTGCCAACTGCATGGCGGAAGATCTGCCGGCTGACGGCGTCGTTACCGCCATCGGCAAAGTCAACGGACAAGTCGTCTGCGTGATGGCCAACGATTCGACGGTGAAAGCCGGCTCCTGGGGAGCGCGAACGGTCGAGAAGATCATCCGGATTCAGGAGACGGCGGAAAAGCTGCGCGTGCCGCTGATCTATCTGGTGGATTCGGCGGGCGCACGGATCACCGACCAGATCGAGATGTTCCCGGGGCGGCGGGGGGCCGGGCGGATTTTTTACAACCAGGTCAAATTGTCCGGGAAAATCCCGCAAGTCTGCATCCTGTTCGGCCCGTCGGCAGCCGGGGGAGCGTATATTCCGGCATTTTGCGACATCGTGATCATGGTCGACGGCAATGCGTCGATGTATTTGGGTTCCCCCCGGATGGCCGAAATGGTGATCGGCGAAAAAGTGACGCTTGAGGAGATGGGCGGCGCCCGCATGCACTGCAGCGTGTCGGGCTGTGGCGACGTATTGGCCGCCAACGAGCAGGAAGCGATCGCCATGGCGCGCAAGTATTTGTCGTATTTCCCGGCCAATTTTTCGGAAAAACCGCCTGTTGCCGAACCGGCAGAACCGAAACGGTTCGAAAAGACGCTGGAAGAGATCATCCCGGCCAACCAGAATGCGCCGTTCAACATGTATGACCTGATCGACCGGATTATCGATGAAGGCTCGTTCTTTGAGATCAAGAAACTGTTTGCCGCCGAATTGATCACCGGCTTGGCCCGCATGAACGGCAAACCGGTCGGCATCATCGCCAACCAGCCGCGGGTGAAAGGCGGCGTTCTGTTCCACGATTCGGCGGACAAGGCGGCACGTTTCATCACATTGTGCGATGCGTTTCACATTCCACTGTTGTTCCTGGCGGACGTACCCGGCTTCATGATCGGTACAAAAGTCGAGCGGGCAGGCATTATCCGGCATGGCGCGAAGATGATCTCGGCGATGTCGGAAGCGTCGGTGCCGAAGATTTCGGTGATTGTCCGCAAGGCATACGGAGCGGGTTTGTATGCGATGGCCGGCCCCGCCTTTGAACCGGATTGCTGTTTGGCGCTGCCGACGGCCCAGATTGCGGTGATGGGCCCGGAAGCGGCAGTCAATGCGGTCTACGCCAACAAAATCGCCGAGCTGCCGGAGGAAGAACGGGCTGCTTTTATTGAAGCGAAACGGGAGGAATATCGCAAGGACATCGACATTTACCGGCTGGCGTCGGAGATGGTGATCGACGGCATCATTTCGGCCAATTCACTGCGCGACGAGCTGGTCAAAAGGTTTGAAGCATATTCCTCGAAGTATCTGGTATTCTCGGAACGAAAGCACCCGGTATATCCGGTGTAGCCGTTGACGGGGGATCGCAGCCGATTCCCCTTTGTTTGTTGTATCCTACCCTGAAAATATCCGAGGTAGGGAGTACCTCTAAAGGCAATAGGAAACTAAACCCAGTGAAGCTATTTTTTAAAAACGTCACTGAGTTGCTAGAGCAATTCAAATTCGTTTTATGTGAAAGTCACCATGCTACTGATTCACACTATGCTACTGATTCAATGGTAACTTTACACCCGAGTGATTCCAGTCGTTTAATTGCTTGGTTGATGACTCTCGTCTTGATCCGTTCATCGTAATAGTTGGGACCCAGTTCTTTGTAAGGCTCCTTATCCTTAAGCACATGGTACGCGATCGTTAAAATTTTACGGCCTGTTGCAACCGCTGCTCGTTTTTTTCCAACACGTCGCGCAAGGCGATTATAGAAACTGGACAGATAGGTATTTTTCTGGCGTGCGGCAGCTCTGGATGCCTGTACGATTCCACTTCGCAGCTTTTTGTTGCCCTTGCGGGTTTTGGCTGGTTTCTTTTTTCCGGCGCTTTCGTTTTGTCCTGGAGCGAACCCTGCCCATGAAACAAAATGAGCAGCAGAGGGGAATTGGCCCATATCAGTACCGCATTCAATCACGATAAGTTCAGCCGTACGCCGACCCACTCCGGGAATTGTATCCAGCAGCTCCAGTTCCAATTCAAAAGGGCGCAGTCGTTCTCCAATTTCCTTGTCCAGTTTCTCGATTTCTTCATTCAAGAAGTCGATATGCCTCAGTAGCGATTCGAGCATGAGTAGCTGATGAGAACCTATTACACCCGTCAACGCCTGTTTTAATTCTTCCGGTGAGGCTTTCATATTGCCATGTGCCAGATCGGTTAATGTGTCGAGGTCATTCTCTCCGTGAATGATTGCTTCGAGCATAGCTCGACTGGATTTCCCAAGTACGTTGCTGGCAACCGAAGAAAGTTTAATATTACCGCCTTCCAACACTTTTTGTACGCGATTGATTGCGCGGGTTCGTTCTTCGATCAGGCTTTGGCGATAACGGCCTAACTCCCGGTTCTCGCGTTGTTCCCGTTTCGGGATGAAACTGCCTGTTAGAAGGCCGTGTCGGAGAAGCCCTGCGATCCATTCCGCGTCTTTGACGTCAGACTTACGGCCGGGGACGTTCTTGATGTTTTTGGCGTTAACCACCATGATTTCGAGGTTCTCTGGCTCCAACACATTATAGACCGGTTTCCATAAAACACCGGTGCTTTCCATCGCAACATGTGTGCAGCCTTTACTCAAGATCCAGTCCCTAAGCTCATGTAAGTTCCGAGTCATCGTCGAAAAGGTGCGAATTTCTTTCCCCTCGGGTGTAAGGGCGCAGGCCACGACATTCTTTTTATGAACGTCAAGCCCACAGCAATGACTGTACAAAACGTCCATAAAACGACTCCTTCTGCGGCGATACAAATTTGAAGGACTGGTGCAACAACCATTTGGTTAATATTCTACCCTGCGTGCTTCCCAAAGGAGCGACATTCTGTGGTGCACCTGGTCGTTGGGATCTATCTTATTTACGGGTTCGCTTCCCAGGCTAGGGAAGCAACACCAAGGACTTACGACCTCCCTTCACCAGCCGCATGAATTCAGTTCGACATGAGGTTATTTTCATCCTTCTGCTGGTGCTGAGAAGCAGCATGGGGATCTTATTTAAAAATTTAAAAAAGCCTCTCCTTCACAGCATAAAGAATGGCCTGGGAACGGCTTTTCACGCCCAGTTTGCGAAAAATATTGCTGATATGCAGCTTCACGGTCGTCTCGGAAATAAACAATTGCTCCGCGATTTCTTTATTGGTCAGCCCTTGCACCATCTCGGCCAAAACTTGACGTTCACGCGGGGACAGCCGGTCGGCCGCTTTTTTTTCGTCTGCCT
Organism: Effusibacillus pohliae DSM 22757; assembly: GCF_000376225.1. Taxonomy (NCBI): domain Bacteria; kingdom Bacillati; phylum Bacillota; class Bacilli; order Caryophanales; family Alicyclobacillaceae; genus Effusibacillus; species Effusibacillus pohliae. The sequence continues at coordinate 2,470 of NZ_AQXL01000074.1, read as the reverse complement.
GCTCCCGGTAAGAGTCAAGCAGTTTTTGCGCCACATCGGGGTGCAGTACGGAGCCGCCGGTCGCCACTTTGCGAATCGCTTCGATCACTTCGCGAACCGGCGAGTCTTTTAACAGATACCCCTGGGCACCGGCTTGAATCGTGCGAAACAGGTATTCGTCATGATTGTACATGGTGAGAATCAGGATCCGTACTGTGGGACATTCGATCCTGAATTGCCGGACGGCTTCCACCCCGTCCAGTTCCGGCATGTTGATGTCCATCAGTACCACATCGGGGCGCAGCCGGCGGACTTCTCCAATCGCCTGCAGCCCGTTGGCCGCTTCGCCCACCACTTCCATATCAGGCTCACCGTTTAGCAAACTGCGCAGTCCGTCGCGCAAAATTGCATGATCATCACACAGCAACACGCGGATGGCCATGATTCATTCCCTCTTTGACCGGTATCAGCAGGGTGACAACGGTTCCTTTGTCCGGCGCTGTCACGAATTCCAGGGAAGCGCCGATCTGATCCGCTATGTTGTACATATTTTCAATGCCAAATGAACGCTTTTCCAGTGCGTTCACGATTGCCTGTCCAAAGTGAAATCCTTTTCCGTTGTCGCGGATGGTAAGGACCAGCCAACGGGCGGTCTGTTCGAATCGGACGTAGATCGCGGTCGCCTCCGCATGCTTCAGCACATTTTGCACGCTTTCGGAGAAAATTTGAAATATCGCTTTGCTGATTTCGGGAGCTACGGACAGATTAACCGGTTCGGGCGCTAGCTCCGTGTAGATTCCATGGCGCAGGGAGATGTCCTCCAGATGGGAGCGGATGGCCGGAACCAGCCCGATTCGAATATACGGTTGGGGACGCAACGAATAAATCGAATGACGCACTGCTGTGACTGTTTTTCGCACCCGTTCCTGCAATTCGTGCAAAGCGGGCTGCCGGCATGTGCAATCCGCTTGCTGCAGCAGCATCTCGATCCGCAACAGGATGGCCGCCAGATCCTGCGCCAATCCGTCATGGATCTCGCGGGCGATGCGGTTTCGTTCCTCCAGGATCAGGCGTTTTTCCCTTTCTTCCATATACCAGGCGTTTTTCATCGCGACGGCCGCATGGGTGGCGAAGATCGACATGATGTTCAGATCATTCGGGTGAAATGCGTGCGTTTCGTTTTTTCCCAGTGAGATCACCCCGCTCACCTTGTGGTCAATCTGGATCGGCAGCACGAGCAGCGACTGGGTGTCACTCAGTGTCTCTCCCGGCAGAAACCGATGGTCCCGCCTCACGTCGTGAACCAGAAGGGATTCGCCAGTGCACGCGACGACCCCCGCAATCCCCTGATCTTTTGGAATTCGTTCCAGCGGCGCGGCGTGTGTAGTCCCCACTTTCCGCACCAGTGAGCCGTCTGGCTGGATTAGGAACAGGAAGCCGCAATCTCCACGCACCAATCGGGTGGCCTGGTCGATGATTTGTTGCAGAACGCTGGGCAAATCGCGCTGTTCATTGATCGAGCGGGAAACAGCAAACAGGGTTTCGAGTCCGGATTTCGCCCGCGTGAGGTTGGTGATCAGGGACATCACCACGCTAACGCCGGCAAGCGGCAGGAAAAAGAACAGCGTTCCCAGGTAGCCGGTACCGGTGTTTTTCGGGTCGCTCGCCAACCAGAGCATGAAACCGTCATAGATCACGCTCGCCAGCACATTTAGGACGGATGCTTGCAGGACGACCGCCGCATATTTTCTCACGCGGAAGCGGCGGTGGATGTAAGAGAGCACGAGCAGGTTGGAAACAGTGGTGAACAGGATGGCGGCGATCACAAGGCTCGTGAGGTGAAATGGGACATACCGGCTGGAATCGAAAAAAAAACGGCTGTGCGTGAACGGCCCAGCCGGCCGCGAGCAGGGCCATGCAGCGGACAGATGCGTTGAACAGGAGTGTCCGCACCGGTTTTCGCCGGCAGACATGCACGGCGGTGATCACCAGCAGGCTCAGCACAGCGGTCGCCTCATACCCGGTGACCATGGCCATGGCAAACAGGACAGGAAAAGAGAACGTAAATCCCACCCGGCCCAATTTGATTGGGAAAAATTCGATAATGAACAGCACCGCCGCAAGCACGATCAAATCGGCCGCATCCTGCCAAGCGGATGCGAGGACCGCATACGCTGCCCCCATCAATCCCAGCAGATTCACAAGGTGCAGATGATCGTATGTACCATGTCGAAACAGTGCCATCACCCATTTCCTCCTTCCGAATTCCCGCGTATTTTTAGAATTCCATTTGTTTATAGGAAATTCCTCCTGCCTTTCATCCAGCTGGAACACGGATTGTGTAGCCGCTCACGCTATTTGGCGGTGAATTTCTCACCGCCATTGTCGTGAGCGCTCTACCGTCAATCCGCCAGCCGAGTGAGCGCTGTGTCGACAGTCATCGCAGGCACGAGAAAGCAGCCGGTTAACCGACTGCTCCCCGTTGCCGATC
>NZ_AQXL01000073.1 GCF_000376225.1 Effusibacillus pohliae DSM 22757 | reverse complement strand
GACGTGGTGGAAGACAGCCACATCCAGCGGGTACTGACGGACCTGGATCGGCAACGGGGAGCAGTCGGTTAACCGGCTGCTTTCTCGTGCCTGCGATGACTGTCGACACAGCGCTCACTCGGCTGGCGGATTGACGGTAGAGCGCTCACGACAATGGCGGTGAGAAATTCACCGCCAAATAGCGTGAGCGGCTACACCCTACATCGGATTGGAACACGTGGAATCGTGGACCGGTAAGATACTTGGCATGACCGAAGCAATGGACGATAGCATGGCCAACATATGTCGGCCTGGGGATGTCTTGTTCGGTAAACTCCGACCATACCTGGCGAAGGTTATCATGGCGACGGGTACATATCGATGTACTTCAGAGTTTCTCGTACTACGTTCACCCTGTTATTTCCCTAATTTCTTGAAGTACCTTTTGCTGTCCAATGTCTTCATTGATTTGGTCAACTCCTCTACGTACGGTGTAAAAATGCCAAGAGCAAGCTGGGATTTTATCGGGGATATTCGAGTTCCGGTTCCTCCAATAGATGTTCAGAGGAGTATCGCCTCCTTCCTCGACCGTGAAATCACCAAACTCGACCAACTCGTCGAGAAAAAGCAGCGGCTCATCGAGCTTTTACAGGAGAAGCGCCAGGCCCTCATCACCCAAGCCGTGACGAAGGGCCTTGACCCGAACGTGCCGATGAAGGATTCGGGGATTCCGTGGTTGGGAGAGGTGCCGGCGCATTGGGATGTTATGAAGATGACGCACATATTTGGAGGAATTGGCAGCGGAACCACACCTGATTCGAGCGAGCCAAAATACTTTGATGGGGACATCCCTTGGGTAATTACCGGTGATTTGAATGATGACGAGTTGTATCGAACTTCGAAATGTGTAACCGATAGTGCCCTTCGCAAGTATACCTCCTTGAAGTTGTATCCTCCGGGCACTCTCTTGGTGGCTATGTACGGAGCTACGATCGGTAAACTCGCCATTCTGCGCATCTCGGCGGCCACTAATCAGGCGTGTTGCGCACTCTATAACCCGAGTAAGGTGGACACGAAATTTGTGTTTTATTGGTTCATGGCAAATCGAAGTCATATCGTTTCTCTTGGTGTTGGAGGGGGCCAGCCAAATATCAGCCAAGAAACAATTCGGAATCTGCGCATCGGCGTTCCTCCGTTAGTCGAACAGGCAAATATCATCAAATACGTTGAGTCTTTGACAGGAAAAATAGCGAAAGCGATACGCAAGCTTGAGTCACAAATAGCGTTGATTAAAGAGTATCGGCAAGCCCTCATCACCGCTGCCGTAACCGGCCAGATCGACGTGAGGCAGTATTGCCTCGACAGTGTTGAGACGGCCACGCCGTGAGCTACATCAAACTGTTTCGGATCAATGGCAAGGTGGAGGAACTGCCAGGTTCCTCGATGGCAGTGGAGAAGTCGCTCCAGACTTTGTTTGAGAAAAATCTGGAGGTATTGCTTGGCGTTCGGTTTCTCGAATCCGAATACTCGACCGAATCTATACATCGGGAGCGTATCGATACGCTTGGAATCGATGAGGATCATTCACCTGTGATCATCGAGTACAAACATGCGACAAACGAGAACGTCGCTTGCAAGGATCTTGAATGACTCTGGGGTACATGCGGCTATTACGGAGTGGATGTTGCGTGAGGTGTACAAGAGTATCAACGACAGACAATGTGATGTAACGAACGAGTCACGTCATGGAACTTGAGTTGGTAATGATGCAAATCAAACTTCGGTTAGGGGAGGTCCAGACATGCCCCGTCTCCTGAAGAGGGAAGCAGTACGTTTGTTTGAGTCAAGTATTGAATCAGTCAACTTGGCGTTAATGGGTCTAGGCTTCCCAACCCGAATACAAATGAGGGAATCTGTTGCACAGTATGCTCCGCACATTGGATTGATAGGGGCGGCGGCGGAGCTGGCCTTGAGTGGGTGTTTGGTTCAAGCCTATGGAGCGAAGACGCTGCTACTTGAATCGGGTCAATTCAAATCAGCTAGAACGATTCTCGATGACTTTCGCAAGATGCTCAAAAATCCTGTTCCACGAACCAATTTCTTGATACAGGGAACACAGAATCATGATAATCATCGCCAGAAACTTTATCAAGCCACGTTGAAATTCGGTCCTTTAATCACTGCCCGAGCCGGAGGATTTCATGCAGGTCGGGCGCCAACTCGTGATGTGTGTATAGCTATGGCCAAAGAAGTAATAGATTTTCTAGGTCTACTGTCAGAGTCAACACGGATGCGGAGCTATATTCAAAATATACCATCGGTTCCTGAAATTGTTAAGGACAGACAAATAATCCTTGAGGATTTGGCACGTCGACTGGCAACAGCAACGGACTCCTCGGAGAAGGCAGTTCTCCTATCGTCCATTTACCTTGTTTTGCCCGAGGTTCCTGAGAACGAACCAGACTGGCTGGCAGCAATGGAACGTGTCGCTATTGCTCCAAAGGAAAACGATCTTTCGTACTTACTAAACGTTCTGGAGCGCTCGAACGTAGGGACTTTGCTGAGGGTGTCCAAAACCCATGGGGGGCAATCTATACCGGTCGTTGTGAACCCATTGGACGAAAATGCATTACCCATCCAACCGCAGTTTTTTCGACGATCATTTAACAGTGCGGCAGAGCAATTTCACTCAGATGTTGCAAGCTCCAATGGCCGACTTAACAGCGGAGTCCTTGATGTACCCCCAATTGAGTTTGTGTACGAATTATTTGTATTTGGATTTGAACGTTTGAGGATTGAGTCAAATGGGAGTGCTATGTTTACGGCACATCAAATATGGCCCTTCGTACTTTCAAGCCTATCTGTCTCTTCGACTGAAGGGCCAGTGTGGTTCTTGGTCAGACGAACCGACGATTTGAATCAGTTACGGGCCTATGTCGAGCGTGCGGCTCGTATTTCCACTAAGACTGTGAGAAATAGGAAGGTAGAATTTCTAAAGGGATTGCAGGCGATACAGGCAGGAACACATCTACAATCTGAATTCGTAGAGATAATTCGGGACGCTGCTGAGGCCGAGGAGAAACGAGAAAACTTGAAAATGGTAGTTGAAAGAAATCAGGGGGACCCCAGACAATTACCCGAATGCGCACAAATGACAGTCACTCGTATTTCTGATGGTGACGAGTCTTTGACGCCGTTACTGGTTGCCATCAGTAAAGGAGAAATTGAGTTGAATGAGGTGGCAAAAAAATACTGGACCCGAATTCTGTCGGAGGCTGCCACGGATGAGGAGGATCTACCAGGACTGCTAACTGTGTTGCAAAATGAAGAGTTGTCTCAGGCTCACACAGCCGTTCGTAAGGCGTTCAGGAGGATCGATTTCTTGTCAAATGGCCCCGTTGTGGATTCATAGGCATAGTTTGCCTCATATAACTTCTAACTGCAACGACGGAAACTGATAAACTGCCTGAAGGAGATAGCGTATATTTGTCGAACAGGATGACACACCAAATTGACAAACTGCAAAAATACCGCCAGGCCCTCATCACTGCCGCCGTGACCGGCCAAATAGACGTGCGGCAGTATGCAGCAGACGAAGCCACACCCGTTTCGTCCTGATAAGCGTTGTCACGATTGATTCGCTTACACGTACAGACTTAGAACGAAAGGAGTTGATCCCATGACCGCCATCCACACAGAGAAGGCGCTGGAAGAGGCGATTGAGTCGCATCTTCTTGCGCATGGCTGGCGCAAGGGCAGCCCGGATGCGTACGACCGGGAGTTGGCCCTGTTCCCGGCCACCTTCCTTGAATTCGTGAAAACGAGCCAACCGAACGAGTATAACCGCCTCATGGGCTTCTTTGGCGAAAAAACGGACAGCGAGCTCATTCGCCGCCTGGTCCAGGTGATCGATCGGGATGGCATGCTCAAGGTCATCCGCAAGGGATGCGACATTTACGGAGTGCCCATCAAGGCGGCGTTTTTCCGGCCGGTAAGCGGGCTCAACCCGGAGATTTTGACCCGGTACGGACAGAACATCCTCACGGTGACTCGCCAGGTTCATTACAGCCTGAAGAATGAGAAGTCGCTTGACATGGTGTTATTTATCAACGGCCTGCCCGTTGTGACCGTGGAGCTGAAGAACCAGTTCACAGGCCAGACCGTGCAGGATGCCATTCGGCAATACAAGCGGGATCGAGACCCAAGAGAACTGCTCTTCCAGTTCAAAAAGCGCAGCCTTGTCCATTTTGCAGTCGATCCGAACGAGGTCTACATGACCACCAAGCTGGACGGGGATGACACGTTCTTTCTGCCGTTTAACAGTGGAAACCAGGGCGGAGCGGGTAATCCGCCGTCGGACGGGTTTCGAACGGCGTACCTCTGGGAAGAGGTCTGGCAAAAAGACAACTTCATGGATCTGCTTCAGAAGTTCCTTCACTTACAGGTCGATGAGAAAGTGAAAAACGGCAAGAAGGTCCGTAAGGAGACGATGATCTTTCCACGATACCACCAGTGGGATGCCGTGAACAAAATCCTGGCTGACGTGCTGGAGAAGGGGCCTGGTCACAACTACCTGATTCAACATTCGGCAGGATCGGGCAAGACCAACACCATCTCTTGGCTGGCGCATCGATTGTCAAACCTACATGGATCGGACGACAAGCCCATCTTCGATGCGGTCATTGTGATCACAGATCGGCTGGTGCTCGACCGGCAGCTCCAAGATGCCATCTACCAGTTCGATCACGTACAGGGTGTCGTACAGCAGATTGACAAGAACTCACGCCAGCTCAAACAGGCGCTGGAGTCAGGGAAGGCCAAAATCATTATCTCCACTATCCAGAAGTTTGGGGTCATCTCAAAACAGGTCGCAGATCTCTCGAACAAGAACTTCGCCATCATCGTCGATGAGGCGCACAGCTCACAAAGCGGCAAGGCGGCCGATGCGGTGAAGGAAGTGCTGGCGGCGGGATCCCTGGAAGAGGCGGAACACATCCAGCGAGATTTGGATGCGAAGGCGAAGGACGTGGAAGACCGGATTGCGGAGGAGCTCGCCAAACGGGGGCGGCAGAAGAATCTGAGTTACTTTGCGTTCACAGCTACGCCTAAGGCGAAGACGCTTGAACTGTTTGGCCGCAGGCCTTCGCCGGATGCAAAACCGGAGCCGTTCCATCTGTACTCCATGCGGCAGGCCATTGAAGAGGGATTCATTCTCGACGTGCTGCAAAACTACGTCACGTACAAGGCGTATTACAAACTGGCCAAGGCAATCGAGGACGATCCGACGCTGGAAGAGAAACCAGCGAAAAAGGCGATTGCCCGGTTTGCGAGCTTGCACCCGCACAATGTGGCGCAGAAGACGGAGATCATGGTCGAACACTTCCGCCGCATCACCCGCCATAAGATTGGCGGCCGAGCCAAGGCGATGGTGGTGACGAGTTCTCGCCTGCACGCCTTACGCTACAAACAGGCGTTCGATGAATACATCAAGCGCAAGGGCTACACGGACGTAGCGACGTTGGTGGCGTTCTCCGGCACCGTGATCGACCAGGGTGAGGAGTTCACGGAGCCTGGCATCAACGGGTTCGGTGAGAAAGAGCTGCCGGAGCGGTTCGATTCGGACGATTATCAGGTCCTCATCGTGGCGGACAAGTACCAAACCGGGTTTGACCAGCCGCTTTTGCATACGATGTTCGTCGACAAGAAGCTGTCCGGCATCCAGGCGGTACAGACGTTAAGTCGCCTTAACCGCAAATGTGCCGGCAAGCAGGACACGTTTGTACTTGACTTCGTGAACACCCCGGAGGACATCCAGGCGGCATTCCAGCCGTATTATGAGGTTACAACGCTTGGCAAGGAGAGCGACCTAAACCTGATTTTTGACCTAAAGAGTCGTCTCGAGGCCCAGCCAATCATTTGGCAGGATGACGTGGAAGCGCTGGTAGAAGCGTTTTATATGGGTAAGGATGCGGCAGCACTGCACAAGTATCTGGACCCGGCAGTAGAGCGCTATTTGCAGTTGCCGGAGAAGGAGCGTGACGAGTTTCGTTCCACGCTCTCCACGTTTGTTCGGATATATGGGTTCATCACTCAGATTGCCCCGTTCCAGTCTGTTCCTGTTCACAAGTTTTACACGTATGGGAGACTGCTGTTGAGAAAGCTCCCGGTGCGAGGACGGGTGGCGCTCGATCTCGATGACGAGGTGGAGATGCAATATTACCGACTGGAGGAGAAGTCAAAGGGCCGCATTGAACTAGTTCGGGAAACGCCGGGGATGGTGGAGGGCATCACCGATGCGGGGACGGGTGGATATCACAAAAAGGAAGCCCCGCTCTCAAGCATCATTGAGGTACTCAACAAGGCGTTTGGTACGGAATTCACGGAGGCGGACCGGCTGTTCTTCGACCAGGTGGAGGCGGACATCTTGCGGGATGAGGAAATCGTGAAGGCGGCACGGTCGAACACCATGGAGAACTTCCGCTATGCTTTCGAGGATGTGTTTCTGGGGAAGGTCATCGATAGAATGGGGATGAATGATAAGATTTTCGCCAAGTTGATGGATGAGCCAGAGTTTCAGACTGCGGTGAAGAACTGGATCATGGGGTCGGTGTATCGGAAGTTGAACGGAGAACACCCCATGCAATAGTGTCACTTGGGAAGATTAGTTTATGTTTGCCTAGGCGTTATTTGATTACATGAGTGAGACAAATTCAGTTGGCAACAGCATTTTCATTGATGATTACGCAAGGGGATCTGTCAGCAGTTTCCGACTATTTCAAAAAAGGAGATTGCCATGGTATGCTTGCATTAATTTAAGTAGTGAAGGATGATGATCTGTTTTTCGTAGAAGCTCATGATACATTTCAGGTGTTGAAAGTAGTTTGCTGGAGACAACACAAGGGTAACTATGGTACCTAAATTCGATATTTTGGATCGTGACGAGTGATAAACAAGCTATTCTTTCACTGTGGATTTGGAATGGAGGAGATCTGTGTTTGATCCCGTCCTATCAGGAAATCATGCTACCGCTGTTACAGGAGCTGGCAGATGGAAAAGAGCATACATCAAAGGACTTATACAAAGTCTTGGCTGACAGGTTTGGTTTGACTGAAGAAGAGCGTACACAACTGATGAGCAATGGACGCCAGCCGCTATTCCATAACCGAGTCGGTTGGGCCCAGACATATTTGAAAAAAGCCGGTTTGCTTGAAACACCGAAACGTGGGTCTTATCACATTACCAACAGAGGTCTAGAGGTCCTTAGCCAAAAACCGGCGTCAATTACGGTAGACTACCTCATGCGATTTCCTGAATTTGTGGAGTTTCGGTCAGGAAATTCCGATGGTGATACCAGGGGCCCCGACAATCCCGGTGGACTATCCTTGCAAACCAAAGAGGAATCAACACCAGAGGAACTACTGGAACTTGGTTATCGTCGAATGAGACAGTCATTGGCAGATGAGTTGCTGGCGAGGATCAAGTCCTGTTCACCCGAATTTTTTGAACGACTAGTAGTCGATTTGTTGGTGCAAATGGGCTACGGAGGTTCTCAGTCGGATGCAGGGAAGGCAATCGGCAGAAGCGGAGACGGGGGCATTGATGGGATCATAAAGGAAGATCGCCTAGGGCTCGACATAATATACATACAGGCGAAAAGATGGGAAGGAAGTGTGGGGCGCCCTGAAATTCAAAAGTTTGTTGGCGCTCTGCAAGGACAGCGGGCTCGCAAAGGCGTGTTTTTAACCACTGCATCATTCACAAAGGAAGCGATCGAATACACCGGGATGATAGACACCAAGGTCGTTTTGGTAGACGGCAATGAACTGGCACAGTTGATGATTGACCACGGCGTCGGGGTGACTCCGTTGGTCACATACGAGATTAAGAAAATAGATCAAGACTATTTCATGGATGAGTGAAAATCTCATGTTTTTATGCAATAATGCCATCTAACCCCAATAGTTGTAAAATAATCATGAAAAAATGTTAAAAGAGAGGTAAATTTATATGAAAGTCATGTTTCACGTACAGAGAAATCTCTATGGAAGGGGGGAGCACAATGTGTTCGGACACGATTGGAGCGATTGCCGGCGGGTTGGCGGGTCTTTCGATTGGTTATGATGCGCTGCCGAACGATACAAGGATAAGATTTTGGTAAAACAGGAATTGTTAGAGATATCCAAAAAATTGCTTCGGATCAGGGGAGAATATACATCTTCAAAATAGAGTGAATTGCGGTTGTGTGTTACTGTTTTATGGATTCGAGCGGCTGACGCACATGGTGTTCCATGAAAATCCGTGGAAATCGAATGAAGGTGATCCGGCATCAAATCTCGCAAAAATAACACTTCTGAGGATGGTGCTGAGGGAGAACACGAGAACGCATTCGGATCGGAGTGAATGGAGGGAGGGAGGTTCGATTCCCTTTTTGGAAGACGATTCGCTCTTGAAATGTTGGAAAAAAGGGACTCAAAGGTGGTAATGTCGGCGGAGCAGATTGTGAGGATCGGCACAAGTTAAGCCTTTCAAGCTACATGAAGTACTGGTTGGCTTTTGAAATTGGATAAATTACGAAGGAGATGGATGTCCGGTGAAGATCAGCAAACATAACGCTGAACATTATGCTTGGGCAGGCGTTTGCGACGGTTGGCATTTGGTGAAACAAAAGGAATTGAGTGTCATTTATGAACGGATATGAACGGATGCCACCGGGAACCGCAGAGGTCAGGCATTATCATGAGCAGGCAAGACAATTTTTCTTTATCCTTTCCGGCACGGGAACTTTGGAGGTGGATGGAAGACGTGAAAGACTTCAACCCTTTGAGGGGGTGGAAGTGCCGCCGGGGATTCCACATCAGATGGTGAATGAATCGGATCAAGCTGTCGAATTTCTTGTCATTTCCCAGCCCACAAGCAAAGGTGATCGAATCATCACGGGGTAAGCTATTACGAACTGTATGATCCAAATGTTCCATGAAAAAATGAGCAATACTTCAAGTAGGCAGTGGCAGCCTTCTCTGTGGAACATCTTGACACCCAACACGCAAATGATATATTGGTTGTACAACCAACCAAAAAATGAATGGAGTACGGGGATGAAAACAAGAGAAAGGAATACTCGAGCCAAATTGATCGAAGCGGCCTATAAGGTGCTCGCCGCAAAGGGATATGAAAACTGTTCCATCAAGGACATTGCTCATGAGGCGGGCGTGTCACCGGGGTTGGTTCATTACTATTTTGCAAACAAGGAAGAGCTTTTAGTGGCAGTTGTCAAAGAAGCTACGGATGCGTATTGCCGGCAGATGGAACAAATGCGGGAAACCGTCGCTGCTGACCAGCTGGCGGATGCCGCACTGGCGGAGCCGCTGGAGCGGACGAGGAGGAATGCGGAGTGGTACAAGCTGCGGTACGAGTTGTATGTTCTTGCCTTGCGAAATCCTACGATCCGGTCGGGGGTCAAAGAGCTTTTCACAAGGGGACGAGAAGGGATCGAAGAGACCATACAGGCTGTGGCAGGAAAACCTTTGTCCAATGGGTCTGAGATGTCCGCCATTCTGTTTGCCTGTTTTGAGGGGCTGGCCTTGCAGTCATTGGTTGATCCGGATTTTGACCTTGAAGGTGCCTACCGGATTCTGGGCCAAATGGCCAAACAGTTTGTCCAATCACAATTGACAAGTGAGGGAAAATGACATGGTTCGTGCCCTGATGCGGCTGGAAGGCATGTGCGTGGCGCTGCTCAGTGTGGCAGGCTATTTCGGTCTTCATCTCGACTGGGTGGCGTTTCTTTCTTTCGTTCTGGTGTCAACATCGGATGTAAAATCCCCAATAGCATCGGATAGCGATTCCCCAAAATCACCGGCATGATTTCCTCAAAATCATCGGGATGAATTCCCCATCCCTGTGTCGAATTATGGCACCTGCCATCACGTCCGTGGAGGTGCCAGTCATGAGGGAGAGTGAGAAGATGGAAATTAAGAAGTTGTATGAGGAGGGCGTCAGCATCTCGGAACTGGCCAGAAGATTCGGCCACGACCGCAAAACCATTCGCAAGGCTGTAAGTG
>NZ_AQXL01000072.1 GCF_000376225.1 Effusibacillus pohliae DSM 22757 | reverse complement strand
ATGAATAAACATCAGAAGACAACACAGAATCGGTTTTCACTGTATTGGCCACGACGCCAAACACACCCAAACCGATCAGGAGAATCAGCAAAGTGGTCAATACCAGCGTTTGCGATTCAATTTTTTTCCGAAACTGCCTACCCGTTCGTTTTGACATCGTGTTCACCCCTGTTACGATTTGATCGGCTAATGTTTTATCATCGCGTTATAAGGATAGAAAGCCACAATTTCCTGCCAGTAGAAGCTTCGATCTGAGCTGAAACAGGTAGTCAAAAAGTCTTCCGGCCTGGGGCAGATGAACAACTGAGTTAAACCGCCAACATGCCTCGGCCGAGCAGACCGACCCAGTCTACTTTGTAGTATATCAAAAACATTCGAAATGTCGTGATTTATATCTTTTTGCTTTTAGTCGATTCATTTCGCAGTTTTCTTGCCATTCGGTACGTTGTAGGCTTTTCGTATCTAAGTCTTGTAACTGGATTGTAACTTCGTAGAAATAGAATTAGAAGTGTCCGGATATATAGAATATTCGGATTATTAAAACCGTAGGAGGAGTGGAAGATGGCGGTTCTCACACCCATTACATCCGGGTTGGCCCGTTTGCTGTTTGTTCTTTCCTTTGCCCTCGTGATGTCACTCGCAGGGACGGGCCTGAAACTCGCTCATGCGGGGAGCAGTTCGTGGACCGAATATTATTACGGAAGCGGTTTTTACTTTAAGGTGTATGTTCCAAGCACGTATACCGGTTCACAGGTTCCCTTGATGGTCATGCTGCATGGGTGCCAGCAGAATGCGGACGATTTTGCAGCCGGAACACAGATGAATTCGCTTGCTGAGCAAAAAAACTTCATCGTCTTGTATCCCGAGATGAATTATGCAGCCAACCCGAACGGTTGCTGGAACTGGTTTTACACTTACAACCAGGTTCGCGGGTCGGGAGGAGAGCCCGATATTATCGCGGGTATGGTGAATTGGGTAAAATCTCATTACGCCATTAATTCCAGCAAAGTGTATGTGGCGGGGCTTTCTGCAGGAGGATTCATGGCGACGATCATGGGGGTTACCTATCCGGATATCTTCCATGCGGTGGGGGTTCATTCCGGCGGTGATTACTCGTATGCCTACGATGCGTCCACTGGCCTCGCGGTAATGACTTATGGGACGATCAATCCTGTGGCGGATGGAGACTCCGCTTATCAACAGATGGGGACACATGCGCGTCCTGTTCCGGTGATTGAATTCCACGGCGACAATGACACTGTAGTCAACCCCATTAACGGCACGCAATGCATGCAGCAGTGGGCGCGAACCGACCAAGATGCAGGTGCGAGTGTACATTCCAACCCGGATAGTTCGTGGAACGGCCAGGTATCCGGTGGCTACAGCTATACCGTGTATAATTATAATGACAACAGCGGGAAAAATTGGTTACAGCATTATGTCGTCCACGGTATGGGACATGCTTGGTCTGGTGGCAGCACTGCCGGTTCGTATACCGATCCATATGGACCCAACGCCTCCCAAATTATGTGGAACTTCTTCACGTCACATTAAAAAATCGGATAATGGATTTTTACACGGAGTAGGGAAGAGTGGGGCATCACTTCCCTGCTCTTCCATCCTATTAAAAATTGTAAAATATTTGAATACTGTGATCACCTACTGCGAGCGATGGATTGATGCCAACATCCTATATATCTGAGTTGCCAGCCAATATTCAGGGTGGAGAGGGCACCATGAAAGAGAATAGTCTTGGCGATTTTATTCAACAGCTCTTAGAAGAACATGAGGAAATACTGAATTGGATGGAGGAAAATGAAATACCCAAGTCTGTTCGATGCATGTTGGAACGTGCTCTCGAAGCACATCGAATGTTAATTCGGGATCTTCTCCTAAGAAACGTTGAATCCTCGCTTGAAATCTAGAAGTCCGGTGAAAGACAGCGGCAACATTACTACCTTTCGCATCATGCTACAGAACTGGCAGAGATTGGTGTTTATGTTGGCGGATAAGGTGTATCCACCAAGCCAAACACGCTCGGTTTACAGAAATTCATGGAGCCATCCGGTGATCAAGCGATCTTCTTTGATATTTGCCAAATTGAAAGGGGGGAGAAGGGAATAAACGCTGATCGCTGATCCGTTTTTTGTGGAAACAGGAGTTGTTTCACATGTCTTCGTGCAAAACTTACAGGGGAGGATGGAGGCGGTAAAATGTTCAGAGTATTTAGGTATTACGTTAGGTATTACGTTCTGTTCCTGGTGCTGATGCTTGTCGCTTCTTCCACTTTGTTTGGCAAGGGCTACGCCGCATCGGGTACCTTTGATCAATTTACCTACAGTGGAACTGCCGGAAGCCGTCCGTATTTTGTTTATACTCCGGCAAACTATTCACCCAGCAGTAAAGTTCCGCTGATTGTCATGCTGCACGGTTGCACCCAAACGCCTGCCGATTTTGCCGCGGGCACGCAAATGAATGCACTGGCGGATCAGTATAATTTTATTGTCGTTTATCCGCAGCAAACCAGCACCTACAACCAAAACCAGTGCTGGAACTGGTTTAACCCCAGCCACCAATCGCGAGGTAGCGGGGAGCCGGCCATAATAGCGGGGATCGTTCAGACGGTCGAGCAAAACACTACCCGCTGGAACATCGATACAAACAGGGTGTATGTTGCGGGCTTGTCAGCGGGTGCTGCCATGTCGGTAATTATGGGCGCAACGTATCCGGATATTTTCGCTGCAATCGGCGTTCATTCCGGATTGGAGTACAAAGCCGCCACGGACACCAACTCCGCGTTGACGGCGATGCGGCAGGGAGGTCCCAATCCTTCGCAACAAGGCCAGGCTGCGTATAATGCAATGGGCTCATATGCAAGAGAGGTTCCCACCATCGTGTTTCAAGGGACGGGTGATTACACCGTATATCCGATTAATGGCGACCAGGTTGTCCAGCAATGGATGGCCACGAATCATTTGGCTTCCAACAATACCTACAACGCGGATTTCAGCCACCCATCCTCAACGACTACCGGCCAGGTTTCCGGAACCAACGGCAAATCCTACACGGTTTATCAGTGGAATGACAACAACGCAAATGTGATCCAAGAATATTGGAAAGTGAACGGGATGGGACATGCCTGGTCGGGAGGAAGCTATTCAGGATCGTACACAGATCCGACGGGTCCTAATGCAAGCCAAGCCATGTACAATTTCTTCATGGCGCACCCGATGAACAATGTGACCGTTTCGGCATCTCCAAAAGGCGGAACGTACAACAATTCCGTTTCTGTCACGCTAAGCGCCAATCCGTCGAACGCGACAATCTATTACACGACGGACGGAACGGATCCGACCACAGGTTCCACCCGATATACGTCGGCGATTACGATTTCACAAACCACAACGCTGAAATTTTTTGCCCAGGATGCAAGCGGACACAAAAGCTCTATACAAACGGAAATTTACCAAATTAACAATCCGGGGCCTGTGATTACAGCAAGTCCAACTGGCAATTCATTCGGTGGACCGGTCACCGTGACGTTGAGTTCCAACGAGAGTGGAACTACTATCTACTATACAACGGACGGATCGACTCCCACCACTTCTTCAAGCCGGTATTCGGGGCCGTTGAATTTTACGACTACAACAACTTTGAAATATTTTGGGGTGGACAGCAACGGCTATTCAAGCCAGGTACAAACACAAACCTATACGATACAACCATTTTCGTTTACGGTGACGCCTCCGGGAGGTTCCTACCAAGGGGCGCAAAGCGTGAATATCAGCATGAACGTTCCGGGAACCATTTATTACACCACTGATGGCAGTACTCCGACTCCGTCTTCCACGAAATATACGGGTCCGATTACTGTCGGGACTTCAGAAACTTTAAAATTTATCGGCGTCGACTTGGCAAATAATCAAAGTGCCGTCCAGTCCCAAACATACACGATTACGACGCCTCCCACGCTGCAGACACTGGTTTTAAAATCAATAGCGGCTGAAGACGGATATGTGTACCAATACTCCAGTGACGGTCAACCCAACAGCATGATCGGGTATATTGAAGTCGGTTCCAGTTCGTTAAATCATGGGGAACGAGGCATTCTCTCGTTTGACACCAGCCAGATTCCAAAAGGGGCGACCATTGTTAGCGCGACGATTACCCTGTATCGGTATGATGGCACCTATTTTGCCGATGATTTGGGACCGATTACAGCGGACATCTCTCCCATCGGAGGCTTTAACGGAAACTACGCTCTCGAACAAGCTGACTACGGCGCAGCTTCAGGCGCGGCGAATATAGGCAATTTTGACGCGGTTCCGACCGCTCAGTATCAAGCGATTTCGGATACCATATCGCAGTCGGCTATGCAATATATCAATCTGAACGGTCATACCCAGTTTCGAATTCACTTCCAGAAGGACACCAACAATGACAATGCTCTGGATGTGATCCGGTTCTTCAGTGGAGACAGCTCATTCCTGTATCCTCAATACGTGCCAACACTTACAATCAAATACTACTAGACCGCTCAAACAAACTCCCTTGTGGCTGTGCCAGCAAGGGAGTTTGTGGCTGTACGCCCGGGATGGGCGTCATTTCTAGGGTGAGAGTCCCGAATGGGGACCGGCGAGCGCCGACCGTAGCCGAGGGCAAGGGTGTCCGTCGTGAGGCGAAATCTGAAGGAAGCCAGAGGCAAACGCACGGCTTGAGGCACACGAATCAGGGGTTAGTACAGATTCCTGCTTTCATTTTGATTGTTCTTCTTCCTGCTTTAACTCCTGTTTTTTCTTTTTCACCTCATTTTGCTCTGCAAACGGTGGGGTTGGGGACATTCCGGGGCTACAGATACAGACTTTCGGCTCATACGCCACTTCCACATTCGGAAACACTTCGTCCCACCGATCTTTAACGGAGACCCATTGACGCGGGTATTTATGGTGAAACGCCTCCGCGAAACCGATGATGTCTGTCCGCATTCGCTTTGTTTCCTCGACTGCCATCCTTATGCGGTATTCTAGATCCTTTTCCGCTTCTTTTTCGAGTTTTTTAATAACAAAGGGATCCATTAACGGAAGTTTGGTTCTGTTTTCAACCACATGATCTTTTGTCACCGTCTTAACCGTTATTCTCCATTTTTCATTCTCGATTGACGGAATGAGCTGTGTATTCGCTGCTATTATTTCGAGTGACACGCGGCCTTCTGTTTCTTTTGGTTCAATTGTTACAGTTGCTCGTCTAATTTCGTTCCGCAACCACAAAACTCCTCTTGTCACCTCATCATTAATGCGACCAACCATTTTACCCTGTTTATCAAAAACAGCAGTTCCGTTCAGGCGAATAGTTGTTTTATCTTTCCGTTCACCTGCTTTTGGAGGAACCTCTTCAATCCACGGCAACGCCGCAGCATTTCCTTTCATCATTTGCGTAAAATCGCTAATCGAAACCTTCATTCCAATCTGAAATTCGTTCAGTTCACGAATCTGTTCCGCCGACAATCGTTCAAGCGGCGCCACGACATCCAAAATCTCAAACGCTCTACCCTTACAGACAAACATATATGTACGTAAGCGGACTTGGGGATGACTTGTCAGGAAATCGAGTTCGCCCCGAAGCCCTTGCTTTGCCAACTCTTCCCCGATTATAAGAACCTTCATGTGTCCCCAAAAAATGGTGCGGGGAATTTTTTCCTGTAGCCTTGCTATTGCATCAGCAACTGTCACACCAGTTGCCGATCTCACCGTAAACACCTTTTCACTTCCGCCTCCACTACCACCCCTTGCTTGCGCTCCTCCGCCTCCTGTCAATCTGGGGATGATCATTTGCAACGAGACCTCTATCTTGTCTCCCCTTTTGTCAAGCCCAGCGGCCAACGACAGTAAAACATCGTTTAGTTCCCTTCTGTTCCAACAACCGGCGATCGGCAAAACACTCACACATAGGAAAGTAATCAGCAACGCTCTTAACATTTTTTGCATAGGATTTTTCATGTCTTTTCTACCCACTTGTTTCGCACAACTGCAATCAGCAATAACAACAGTGGAATCACCGTTTGCGCCGTTGTTAGGTAAAAAGGATCCGACTTCTCAAGAAAATGACCCATTTCTGCCATGTTAGAAGCTGACCAGGTGCTAATCAATACAACAAGAAAACCAAGTGGCAGTACAATGGGCCGATAATCAGAGAGATTTAACCATTGGGCGGTGCCAAGAACAAGCGCATAGTAAAATACCGACATTTTGACAAATGTTCCAGTTACCCAAATTGCCATAACGATTACCTCAAGATGTTCAAAAAAGCCAGCAATACTGATATACCGGGCAGCGGCTGTCACAGGGTAAGTAAGATTGGCTGTTGATTCCCCGAATAACAAAAGGACCATAATATTTACCAAGATCATCGTCAACGTAACGGCAAGCACAGAGATCATCCCCCATTTGATTCCTTTTTCCCGATCGACTAAAAAAGGCATTAAAAACGAGATCAGAAAGTATTCACTGAACCATCCTTGGGGGGCGATTGCACCCTTGATTGAGGGTAAGATTCCTTCCTCCATAACAGGCAATATATTCTTTGTTTTGAGATCTGGGATCAGCAGGATAAAAATCACTATTATCAAGACAGTATTGATCGGTACAAAGATCTGGGCTGATCTTGCCAATACTTCTATGCCACCACGGACAGCGAAAGCAAACACCAGTGCCATGCTGCCGATGATGACAATAATCGGGGTTAAGGTTAAGAAGGTGCTGAACACAAAATCACCAAATTCTCTTGCTATAATGCCTGTGTTGTGAAGATAAAAGAGCAAATAGATAAACCCGAGTATCTTGCCTGGAATTCGACCAAGAATGTGCCCGCTGTATTGAATGATTGTCTCCTGCGGATAAAGCTTGTCCAGTCGACCCGTAATATATACGGTAAACAAGCCAACAAATGACGCCCACACTGGTGACAGCCACATGTCCTGCTTCGCATACTTTGCTGTAATCGTTGGTAAAGTGATAACTGCGGTTGCTAGGATCGTCGGGTACATCATGATCGCCATCTGGAACGCAGATATTCGACCTTTTTCGATCATTATCAGCTCGCCTCCTTGGAGTTTGGAAGATGGAGTTGCCCGTTCACTGTTCGTCTCCTCTCCATGGCCCTGGCTTCTGATCAGATTTTTGGCGGTATTTATTGTCCTCGCCCGTTAAATGAGGCCTAGTGTTGAATGCCCAAAAAGGGGCCCGAATTAACACGTCTTTCATGTCGCGTGCTTTTGAAGGGGCCATTGGGCTGAGATAGGGAACTCCAAATGAACGCAAACTGCACAAATGAACCACAATACCGGTAATGCCAAGCATAACCCCAAATATTCCAAGTGTTCCTGCAAGAAAAATCATTGGGAATCGAAGCATTCGTATGGCGATTCCTGCCGAGTATCGAGGGATCGTAAAGGAAGCGATACCCGTAATCGCCACCACTATCACCATCGGTGCTGAAACGATCCCAGCGGTAACCGCTGCTTCACCAATCACAAGGGCCCCGACAATACTAACAGCAGCTCCGACCTGTTGCGGCAATCGGATGCCCGCTTCACGCAATGCTTCAAAAGTAACCTCCATGATCAGTGCCTCTACTACTGCTGGAAACGGAATTTCTTCTCGGGAACGAGCCATGCTGATCAGAAGCGTTGTAGGCACCATCTCATGGTGAAATGTTATAAGTGCAACGTACAACGAAGGCAACAGCAACGATATGAAAAAAAATAAATAACGTAACCAACGAATAGCGGTACCAATCAGAAACCGATAATAGTAGTCCTCCGCCGATTGCAATAAAGAAAACATCGTAACTGGAACAACCAAGGCAAACGGTGTGCCATCCGTAAGAATAACCACACGACCTTCCAGTAAACTGGCCACGGCAACATCCACCCGTTCCGTGTTGATGACCTGTGGAAATGGCGATATCGAATTGTCTTCGATCAATTCCTCAATATTTCCACTTTCCAATACGCCATCGATATCAACCCGCTGCAACCGGTTGAGAACCTCTTGTCTCAAGGTTGGGTCAGCGATCCCTTGCATGTAGGCAATAATGATCTCCGTTTGCGTATAACGCCCAACTTTAATTGATTTCATTTTCAACTGGGGACTTTTGATTCTCCGACGCAGCAACGAAGTGTTGATTTGCAATGTCTCAGTGAATGCGTCCCGCGGCCCCCGAACAACGGATTCTGCCGCCGGTTCATCAATCGCCCGTTTTTCCCATTTGCTCATTCCCAAAGCAAGGCCCTGATTTTCCCGCTCAATCAGGAGAACCGGGTTGCCAATCGAAACCTGTTCCACACAATCGGAAAATGTAAGCACTTCCTTTGCTTTTGAAGCGGTTACCCTTTGTTGTAAAATGGTATGGATATCGATCAAACTAGATGTTGTCTTCTGCATCAGCGGTGCTAGAACGCTCCGGTCGATTTCTTCGATGTTCGACAGACCTTCTATGTAAATCAAGATCGCTTTTTGGTTTCCGCCAATCAAAAAGGGGCGAAAAACCACATCTGAACAATCTGCATAAATTTCACGAAGAATCTGTAGATTCTCGTCAATATCATGTGACAGGAAATCTTGTGGAGTCGACATCGGTATGCCCGCACAAAACGTTGAACGCTTGCGATAGTATTTTCTCATCCGAATCCCTCCACTTTGTCTTCAATTATTGTGCGCTTGTTGCGGAAATTTATTCCTGATCAGTGTTTTATAGCACTAGAGGTTTGGTTTTGTACAATCAAGAATTACCCGCTGCTCCATTCATATGAACTCCGCAAAAAATTACCCCAAATCAATCGGACATCGTAGATTGTTCCGTTCAATATTGAGCAACTTCCGCTTTTTAGGAAGTTCTGGCGTGAAAGAGAAACAGGGCATCCCCTGAAACCCAAAAAGTGAATGTGCTGCGTTGCTTTTTTCTATTCTCTGTATATACTATAGATAAGGACGGTGTTTACCAATGGATAAAAATGAGCTTCGAGTCAGTGGAGAATACCTGCGCGATCTGCGGTTGAAAAAGGGATTGACTCTGGGCCAGGCGGCGGAAATCGTGGGAACGACCGCCGGGTATCTCAGTCATATTGAACGAGGTACGAAAAGGAATCCCAGTTACAAAATCGTGTTGGGGCTGGCAAAACTGTACGGCCTGTCGGTGGAAGACCTGATCGGGGAAGCTGCTCCGCCGACCCAAGCGGTCGATCTCATCGAGCAACTGTACAAGGCTGACACGATCCTGTACGAAGGCCGCGAGATCGACGTCCGGGACGAGTTTGTGGCGGCCCGGATTGAGACAGGGATCCGGATGGGGATCGCTTGGGCTTTGGAATTGATCGAGAAGAGAAAAAACGAGGACGAAAGGAGACGTCATCGATGATCAGCGTGTTTGTCTATGGCACGTTGCTTACCGGAGAGGTCAATCACCGTGTAGCCGCACCGTATCTTCACGGGGTACAACCGGGCTGCGTACGCGGTCGGCTTTACGATGTGGGGGTATTTCCTGCACTGGTGTTGGACACTAAGGGGTATGAAATTCGGGGAGAGTGGTTCGACGTAACGGAGGAAGGACTTCGCACTATGGATCAGCTGGAAGGATACCACGGTCCGGGTCAGGAAAACTTGTACGAACGAGTATGGGTATCGGATGTTGGGAATGGACGATCCGGCTGGGTGTACGTGTGGCCAGATTCGAGAGGTTACCCGGAGATTTCGGTTGGGTCGTGGCGGGAGTATAGATCCGTTCGGGGGGTTCGTGCATAATGAAAACGATCCATTTGCAGGGAATGGGCAATTATCCGGCCATCCCGGCAAAAGAGATCCAGGTTGGCGCGGTTTTGGTTTGGAATTATGGGTATACGAGTGAAGTGGTGGATATACAGTTCAGCAAAACCGGAAAAACGATGACTGTGAAACTGAAAAC
>NZ_AQXL01000071.1 GCF_000376225.1 Effusibacillus pohliae DSM 22757 | reverse complement strand
CTGATGCTTGCAGCGCGTGCATTGATACAGCTTACGGCTTTCCAGAAAGTAGAACGCAGCGTGCTCGCATTTGGGGCAACAGAAGCCGTTCGGCCAGCGGATCTGAAACAGATGCTCGCGGCATACGTCATCCGAATGAAATTTCTCTTGAAATCTCTTTAACGTCATCGCTTCTTGTTGAGCCATGCCAACCACTCCCGAACATTCGTTTGCATCTAGTATAACAAACAAATGTTCGCATGTGAAGGATTTGCTGAGGTAACTTGATATTCAAATTTGTAAATAATATCTGGTTGCATCTTTATTCGCATGCGTGTATATTAATTTTTGTGTACAAAATCATTGATTCTATAGATAATAAAAATGAGAATTTTCTACATAACACGAAGGGGGTCATTCCGATTATGAAGACAAGCAAGGCCTTGATGTTTGCCGCAACTCTGCTTTTGGGAACCGCGCTGGTTGGTTGCGGGAGCAAAACACAGTCACCGGGCCAAACAGGAGGTGGTGCTGCTCCGGCGCCGCAAGTCAAAGAATATGTGGTCGGAACGGATGCGGCTTATGCTCCGTTTGAGTCGCAAAACGAAAAGGGAGAAATCGTCGGGTTCGATGTGGACCTTTTGAAGGCGATTGCCGACAAAGCGGGCTTTAAAGTCACGTTCAAAAACACGCCTTGGGAAGGAATTTTCACCAATTTGCAAAATGGCGACCGCGACATTTTGATCTCCGCCATCACGATCACCGACGAGCGGAAAAAATCCATGGATTTCTCGGAACCATATTTTGAAGCCAAGCAATTGATCGCCGTCCCGAAAGATTCGAAGATCGCCAAGTTTGAGGATTTGAAGGGCAAGAAAGTGGGCGTTCAAACCGGAACCACCGGGGATGATGTGGTCTCCAAGCTACTCGGTAAAGACAACCCGAACGTGAAACGCTTTGAAAGCACGCCGCTTGCTCTGAAAGAACTGGCCAACGGCGGTGTGGAAGCGGTCGTGGCTGACAACGGCGTGGTGATCAACTATGTGAAAAACAACTCCGACAAAGGGTTTAAGATGATTGACGATCCTTCGTTCGAGAAAGAGTTTTACGGCATTGCGGTGAAGAAAGGCAACAAAGAACTGCTCGACAAGATCAACGACGGTCTGAAGAAGATCAAGGACGACGGAACCTACAAAAAAATCTACGATCAGTACTTCGGCACCAAGTAACGCTTCATTTGCATGATGCTGTATGCGCAAGAACGCAACTCTGCAGAGACAGGTTGCGTTTTTCCCTTATTTTGAAAGTTCTAGCAAATGGGGCGGCGAGTATGCTATAGTAGGTTCGTGCTTACTAGGATTGATTTTTGACGGGTAGAAGGTGGGTATTCGCATGAATTTTCGCTGGGACATTATTGTGAACTACATGCCTCTGTTTTTGCAGGGGGCAAAAGTCACCCTGCAAGTGACCGTGATTGCGGTTGTATTGGGCACGCTGCTCGGGCTTTTTTTGGGGATCGCCCGGCTGGCAAGGGTCAAACACGGGATTTGGAAATACGTGGTATCGATTTTCGTCAGGTGGCCGGCCATTCTGTATATCACTTTCTTTCGCGGAACGCCGCTGTTCGTGCAGATTTTGATCGTGCATTTCGGTTTGATGCCGATTTTGATCAATCAGACGGACGGCTTGCTGATTTCGGGGGAATTGGCCCGGCAAATCAAACTGGCTGAGACGGGGATGCTGTCCGGTGTGTTCTTTTCGGGGGTGGTCGCGCTGACATTGAACTCCGGCGCGTATATCGCCGAGATTTTCCGGGCGGGTATTCAATCGATCGACCGGGGGCAGACGGAAGCGGCCCGTTCGCTCGGATTGACGTATGCCAAAACGATGCGCTATATCATCATCCCGCAAGCGTTTCGCCGGATGCTGCCGCCGCTCGGCAACGAAGCGATCATGTTGCTGAAAGACTCCTCGCTGGTGTCGGCTGTCGGTTTGGGGGAGCTGGCGTATGCGGCACGGACCGCTTTTGGCGCCACCAGCCGTGTGTGGGAACCGTATCTGACGATTTCGCTGATGTATCTGGTCATGACGTTGGGGCTCTCGATCCTTGTCGCATGGCTTGAAAGGAGGTACGGCACAAGTGATTCGCGTTAAGGATCTGCATAAGTATTTTGGCAGGAATGAAGTACTGAAAGGCGTCACCTGTGAAATTAAGGAACGGGAAGTGGTCTGTGTGATCGGGCCGTCCGGTTCCGGGAAAAGCACATTTCTCCGTTGTTTAAACGGTCTTGAGGAAATCACGTCGGGCGAAGTGATCGTCGACGGTTTCAATATTGCCGACCGCCGCACCAACATCAACAAGGTGCGGGAAGAAGTCGGCATGGTGTTTCAGCGGTTCAACCTGTTCCCCCATATGACGGTGCTGCAGAATATTATGCTGGCCCCGATGAAGGTTCGTAAGGTGTCGGCGGCGGAAGCGGAAAAAAGGGCGCGCAATCTGCTGGCGAAAGTGGGCTTGTCGGAAAAGGCGGATGCGTATCCGGACTCGCTGTCCGGCGGGCAGCAGCAGCGGGTGGCGATCGCGCGGGCGCTGGCGATGCAGCCGAAAATCATGCTGTTTGACGAACCGACCTCGGCGCTCGACCCGGAAATGGTCGGGGAAGTGCTGGATGTGATGAAATCGCTGGCGCAGGAAGGGATGACGATGGTCGTTGTCACGCACGAAATGGGATTTGCCCGCGAAGTCAGCGACCGGGTGTTTTTTATGGACCAGGGGATCATTATGGAAGAAGGAACCCCTCAGAAAATTTTTACCAACGCGCAAAATGAACGGACCCGCGCGTTCCTGGGCAAAGTGTTGTAAATACCTGATCTGCCAATTTGAACCTTGGAATTTGTTTTTCCAAGGTCTTTTTTTGTTTTGGTTAGGTCACACTAGTTAGAGGAGGACCTCCTTGCTGCGGCTGTATGTGAAAAGTATGAACAAACCATAAAGCAATTGTTAATTTTCCGCAACCGGGAAGGTTTTTTGCGGCATGAGGCGAATAGGTATTAATACAGACAGGGAAGGAGGAGCAGTACCCATGAAAATCCAATTGCGTGGGCAGCATCTGGACATTACGGATGCATTGCGTGACTATGTCGAGAAGAAGATTGGACGCTTGGAAAAGTACTTTGACACGCCTCCTGTTCAACCCGTTCAAGTCACATTGTCGGTGGAGAATGATTCGCACATTGTGGAAGTGACCATGCCGTTTAACGGGATCCTGATCCGCGCGGAAGAACGTTCACCCGACATGTATGCTTCGATCGATCTGGTGGTGGAGAAACTGGAACGCCAGATTCGAAAACATAAGACCAAGTTGAACCGCCGCTTCCGGGAGCAAGGCATTCGCACCCTGTTTCGGGAAAACGGAGCGGCCACCGCATTGGCGATGGAAGATACGGAAGAAGCGGCCGAGGCGCCGGATGGCCGTATCGTCAAGGTAAAAAAATTCGCCTTCAAGCCGATGACGGCGGAAGAAGCGGTGCTGCAAATGGATCTGTTGGGACACGATTTCTTCGTGTTCTCGAACGCGGAAACGGAAGAAGTGAACGTCGTCTACCGCCGGCACGACGGCAATTACGGGCTGATCGAGCCGGAGTTTTGATATTCCCCTGGCGAACCGGAACTGTACGGAAGCGCCGAATACCCGAATCACCATGGTCTGTAGGGGGCTGGCCGAGAGGCCGGCCTCTTTTTTGTCGGTGAGCAGGCACCAGCCCAGGGCGTGGCGCATACGATGTAGCAGGAGGTGACCGACATGGCGTTTCTGACCGGAGTGGCCCAGGTTGTGGTGTTTCTGATCCTGCTCAAGGTGACGCACATCGTGTACTGGAATCTGCGCAAGTCGTATTTTATCCACCCATGGTTGCTGGAAACGGTGATCGCGGTTGTGCTTGTTTGGCTGTTTCACCTTGAGTCCGCCGTCTGGACGTGGGTGATCGTAACCTCCATTGCGCTCGGGCTGATACGAGGGGATCAGGAAGCGAAAACGGGGAACAGTCGGCAGCTTTTGTAAGTTAGGGCACCCAGGTATTAAGGTGACGAATCGTCACCTTTTTTTCTTTTTGAAACTTGACAAAACGATGGTATACTAGACGGTGGACACGAAGGTGGTTTACAATCGACTTATTGCGGGATTCACATCCTTGAACTTGCAAAAATTGGAGAGGAGTGGTACAACAGCATGTTGGGCCTCCTGAAGAAACTTGTTGGCGATTCGAACGAACGGGAAATCAAAAGATTATATAAAGTGGTTGATGTAATCAACGGCCTAGAGCCGTCAGTCGAGGCGCTGTCGGACGAGCAGCTGGCAGCCAAGACGGCCGAGTTCAAGCAGCGCCTGGAAAATGGGGAGTCGCTTGACGACTTGTTGCCGGAAGCGTTTGCGGTGGTCCGCGAAGCGGCGAAACGGGTGCTTGGCAAACGCCATTTTGACGTGCAGCTGCTTGGTGGAATCGTGCTGCATCAGGGTCGGATTGCCGAGATGGCGACCGGGGAAGGGAAAACCCTCGTTGCCACGCTGCCGTCTTACTTGAACGCCTTGATAGGCAAAGGGGTTCATGTCGTTACGGTAAACGATTACCTTGCCCGCCGCGACGCAGAGGAAATGGGCAAGGTCCACCGGTTTTTGGGGCTGACCGTGGGTCTTAACATTCACGGCATGGATCCGCATGAAAAGCAACAGGCGTATGCGTGCGATATCACGTATGGGACCAACAACGAGTTCGGTTTCGACTATTTGCGTGACAACATGGTGATGTCGCTCGACCAGATGGTGCAGCGTCCGCTGCATTATGCGATCGTCGACGAAGTGGACTCGATCCTCATCGATGAGGCGCGCACGCCGCTGATCATCTCCGGGCAGGCGGAAAAATCGACCGAACTGTATGTGCGGGCGAACATCTTTGTATCCAGCCTCCGGCCTGCCGATTACACGATTGACGAAAAAGCACGCTCCGTCGTTTTGACGGAACAGGGCGTGCAGAAAGCGGAACGATTTTTCAACATCAAAAATCTGTTTGATCCGGAAAACGTCACGATCAACCACCATGTCACGCAGGCGTTGAAAGCACATCATTTGATGAAGCGGGACAAAGACTATGTGGTGAAAGACGGCGAAGTGATCATCGTCGACGAGTTCACCGGCCGGATGATGCAGGGCCGCCGCTACAGCGAGGGGCTGCATCAGGCGATCGAGGCGAAGGAAGGTGTGAAAATCCAGAACGAGAGCAAGACGCTGGCGACCATCACGCTGCAAAACTATTTCCGGATGTATAAGAAACTGGCCGGCATGACCGGTACGGCGAAGACGGAAGAAGAGGAGTTCCGGTCGATTTACGGGATGGACGTGGTCGTCATTCCGACCAACAAGCCGAGCCGGCGGGTGGATCTGCAAGATGTGGTGTATAAGAACATCCGCGGCAAGTTTAACGCCGTTGTGGAAGAGATCGCGAAGCGGCATGCGGTCGGCCAACCGGTGCTGGTGGGCACCACCTCGATCGAGAAGTCGGAATACCTGTCGGAACTTCTGAAAAAACGGGGAATTCCGCACCAGGTGCTGAACGCGAAGCATCACGAACGGGAAGCGCAGATCGTGGCACTGGCCGGCCAGCGCGGCGCCGTTACGATTGCCACCAACATGGCGGGACGCGGTACGGACATCATCCTCGGTGAGGGAGTGGCGGAACTCGGCGGTTTGCATATCATTGGTACAGAGAGGCATGAAAGCCGGCGGATCGACAACCAGCTGCGCGGGCGTGCCGGCCGTCAGGGGGATCCGGGATCTTCGCAATTTTTCCTGTCGCTCGAAGACGATCTGATGCGGCTGTTCGGTTCGCAAAATATTATGGGCATCATGGAGCGGCTCGGACTGGAGGAAGACCAGCCGATCGAAGCGCGCATGGTGACTCGTGCGATCGAAAGCGCCCAGAAGAAAGTGGAGGGCAACAACTTCGACATTCGGAAGCACGTCTTGAAGTACGACGATGTGATGAACCAGCAGCGCGAGATCATGTATAAGCAGCGGCGGGAGATCCTTGAGCGGGACGATCTGTCCGACACTGTGAAGGGCATGGTGGAGGATCTGGTCAAATATGCGATCGATACCTACTGTCCGGAAGAGACGATCCCGGAAGATTGGGATCTGCAGGGGCTGCTCGAATACTCGGAGCGGTACTATCTGTCGCCGGGCAAAACCAGCGTGGAAGAACTGGCGCGTCGGGCGGACCGCGAAGAGTTGACCGAATATGTACTGCAGCTTGCGATGCAGGAATACGCGGAGCGGGAACAGCAGTTGGGTCCGTTCATGCGGGAATTTGAAAAAGTGGTGCTGCTGCGTACCGTCGACACCAAATGGATGGATCACATCGACGCGATGGACCACCTTCGCCAGGGGATCCACCTGCGGGCGTATGGACAACGCGACCCGTTGGTGGAATACAAGTTCGAAGGGTACGAGATGTTTGAGCAAATGATTCACAGTATCCGCGAAGAAGTCGTGTTGTATGTGTACAAGGCGAACATCGCAGTGAGTGAACAAACGCCGTTGCAAGCGTGACGGCTACAGGCCGCTTTTTGCCGCGGACCTATTTTTCATCGAAAGCTGCACAGCCTCTCATGGTGAATTGCTCGAACATATTTCTGTGGTCTGACCATTTGCCGGAAATGAAGATGATTGGCACGAGGTGAAGGAAATTGGCAACGAAAACTCCGGGTGAACTGAGACAGGAACTGCAAACTACAGCCAAGCGATTGGCGGACATCGGGAGGTCTCTTTGACCTTCCTGCGAAGAAAAATCGAATCGCCGCCTTGGAAGAGCAGATGGCGAGCCCGACTTTTTGGGACGATCAGGAGGCGGCGCAAAAGGTGATCAACGAAACGAACGCGTTGAAATCGTTGGTCGAACAAGTGGAGAAGCTGTCGCGGCAGCAGGAGGATTTGGAAGTGCTGCTTGAGCTGGCGCGGGAAGAGGGCGGCGAAAGCCTGTTTGACGAAGTCGAACAAGGTGTCGACAAGCTGGGACAGGATTTGTCCGAGTTTGAGCTGCAGCTTCTTCTGAACGAACCGTACGACAAGAACAACGCGATTCTTGAAATCCATCCGGGTGCCGGTGGGACGGAGTCGCAGGACTGGGCTTCGATTTTGCTCAGAATGTATACCCGCTGGGCGGAGGACAAAGGATACAAGGTGGAGACGCTTGATTATCTGCCGGGTGAAGAAGCCGGTATCAAAAGCGTCACGCTGCTGATCAAGGGATACAACGCGTATGGCTATTTGAAGGCGGAACGGGGCGTGCACCGCCTCGTGCGAATTTCGCCGTTTGACGCGTCGGGACGCCGCCATACATCGTTTGCGTCAGTCAATGTGATGCCTGAGATGGACGAGAATGTGGATATCGAAATCCGAGAATCCGATCTGAAGATCGACACGTACCGGTCTTCCGGGGCGGGCGGCCAGCATGTGAATACGACCGATTCGGCCGTGCGGATCACCCACATTCCGACCGGCATCGTCGTCACTTGCCAGAGCGAGCGGTCGCAGATCAAAAACCGTGCAACCGCCATGAAGATCCTCGCTTCCAAACTGTATGAACGACAATTGGAGGAAAGGGAAAAAGAATTGGCGGAATTGCGGGGGGAACAGCGGGACATCGCCTGGGGGAGCCAGATCCGCTCCTATGTGTTCCACCCCTACTCGTTGGTGAAAGACCACCGGACCGGTGAAGAAGTCGGCAACGTACATGCGGTGGTAGACGGTGCGATCGATTCGTTTATCGACGCGTATCTGCGGCAACAAGTCGGGAAGAAGACAAACGGCGAAGCATCCTGACGGACTGGCGACCGCTTTTTGATGATTTGGGCGGAGCAATTGCTTTTTTGCTCAAAAGGCGTACCGAACATTCGTGATGGCGCGGGTTTGGGTGCGCCTTTTCTGCTTTTTTGCGGGGAAATGAAAAGCCCATTTTCCCCTGTGGAGGAAAATGGGCTGCTTTCTGGTGCCCGGGATGGGCGCGCCCGCCATTACCCGCGTGCTGCTTGGTAACGCTTGTTGACTTCGTCCCAGTTGACGATGTTCCAGAAGGCGTTGATGTAGTCGGGACGCTTGTTTTGGTATTTCAGGTAGTAAGCATGCTCCCACACGTCCAGACCGAGGATCGGGGTGTGACCGTCCATCAGCGGGCTGTCCTGGTTGGCGGTGCTGTACACCTGCAGCTCGCCGTTTTGATCGACCACGAGCCATGCCCAGCCGCTGCCAAAACGGGTGGTAGCCGCTTTCGTGAATTCTTCCTTGAATTTGTCAAAGCTGCCGAATTTGCTGTTGATCGCGTCGGCCACAGCGCCGGTCGGCTGTCCGCCGCCGTTCGGGCTCAGGATCTGCCAGAACAACGAGTGGTTGTGATGCCCGCCGCCGTTGTTACGAACGGCAGTCCGGATGTTTTCGGGAACACTGTTGATGTTGCGCAGGAGGTCTTCGATGCTTTTTTCCTGAAGATCCGGATGGCCTTCCAAAGCAGCGTTCAGGTTGTTCACATATGTAGCGTGGTGTCTGCCGTGATGGATTTCCATGGTTTGCGCGTCGATGTGCGGTTCCAGAGCCGCTTTGTCGTACGGAAGAGCTGGTAATTGATGTGCCATTTTTGATTCCCTCCCACAAACGGATAGATTAGAATATTTCTATACTAATTAGCCTACCGTAATTTGCCTGAAAATGCAACGGAGGCACACTTAGAATTATATCTTGAATAAGTGTGATTATGCAGCGATTGGGGTACATTATCACGCAGGAGCCTATCAGGTGCAATCATGGAGGTGCAGAAGCGATGTCATGGTTGTCAGATGTGATGGAACGTAAAAAACTGGAGGAAAAGCTGTTTGCCTCCGACTGGTTTAAAGGACTGATGGAGAATGAGGAATTTCGGACTTCGTACGAGAAGAAATATTCGGTGCGGCTTCGCCTGGCGGATACAAAGTATCTAAAGGAACTGCTGGAATCGGAGAGGGCTCGCATGGATTTTGTGAATAAAGTGCTGCGGTCCGGTGAGGAGCAAGAGAAATGAAGATTGATGCACCGATACCGAAGCAATTTGCATTGGTTTTGGCTGAAAAACAATTTTGTTTCGTTTTGTTTTGGATTTCGTATTGAGTTACGTGTCAGACCGTGATAATATATCATCTGTCGTCGCGAGAGGTGCGGAGAACGCAAAGCGAACGGCGATAACAAAAGCATGTGATACGAAGTTAGAAATTGCCAGTTGCAATGGCAATGCGATTGTGGTAAATTGATAGTTGTCGCTGTTGAGCGGCAGCAACCAGATTCGTAATTTGGGCTCACAAGGGCAAGTGCCCAGGG
>NZ_AQXL01000070.1 GCF_000376225.1 Effusibacillus pohliae DSM 22757 | reverse complement strand
CGCTCTTGCCTTGAGACAGCAAACCGATGTAAGAAAAAGCAAGATCAGCATGGGAAATGTCGGGAGGGATGCGACAACCCGGCACCTTGGACTGAGCCAGACGTTTGCGAAGTTGTGTTTTCTGGAGTAAATACCCGATAAAAGCCAAGCCGGAATGGGTCACAATTCTCTCGTTGGACTCTTCAATAATAAACCGTTTCATGAGCTCACCCCATTGGTGAATATCGCAAAATGAAATTATCTTTCACTATCTTCATTTTACTACGAATATATCATGATTGTAATTAAGAACATGCTAGAATTTCACGGATTCAGGTTCTTATTTAAAATTCGAACCTATATTTTGCAATAATAAGCCGCTTCGTCTCGACTGTTACCAATCAATGGAACGATCTCTGACAGATCGACTGGCGGTGTTCCATTCCTTGATAATAGCTCGCAGTTTCGGAAAAATCAACGTTGTCAACCAGCTTCTTCGTGTAAATGCTAACTCGTTATATAAGAGAATAGCGGCTTATGATTGTTAGAAACTTATCAACGGATTAAACTTCTACTTTTACTTGGGTCAATTTCTTTCTAGCATCCTCTGGGATCGGATGAGCTTTGATTTTTTCTTCAGCAAAACTCACCCATCCCCGCACCTCGTATCCTTTTCCGGTTAATTCATCCCCCCGATAAACCTCATGCTCCATCTTGAATGTTTTGTTATTCACTTCGGCGATCCTTGTTACTACCCGAATTTCATCGTTGAAATAAAGCGGTTTATAGCAAGTGCAACCCGCATCAATCAGTGGAAAGCTGATTTTTTGTTCCAACATGAGTTCTTTGGGCGGGAGTCCGATTGTATTAAGCAGCCGAAGGCTGCCTATATCAAACCACTTAAAATAATTGGGATAATAGATGATACCCGCCATATCTGTGTCTCCCCAATTAACTGTAAGGTTTACAGTGTTTTGTATCACTTCAGCTACCTCCTAAGTTTCATCCTTTTAAGCTTAAGTTCGCATTTTGCAATGTTATTTATTCCCCTTCAGCCAATCCAAGAATTGTTCTTTATTCATAGATTTCATCTTTTGTTCAATTTCAAGTTTTCTATACCATGCTGATTTACGCGATTTTCCGTAATATTCCTGATGGATGATATGGCCTGCCTGATCCTTAACAAAAAGCGTGGTTTTACCCAATCGAACCGCATCACCAGCGCGAAACAGCATCTCAAACAGAGCAACAAAAGGCATTCTCCAAGCGTGTGCAGTGGCTTCAATTTCGACTTGAAAATCGGCTTGTCTCTTCGCTACATTTTGCATAGCTTCTCCAACCTTCTATAATTTTGATCAACCGCTTCTTGCAATTCTTTGAGTTCCTGCTCTGTCAAGTGCTGATACTTTTGCATCGATTGGGTATATTCGCGAATCGGCAATCTCCTCCTGACCTTGTAAGTAATCCGAAACTTTCCGTTTTCGCATTCCCATAACGGATACAAATTCGTCTCTACCGCAAGTCTCCCCACTTCAATCGTCTTCTCGGTCGGGAACTTCCACCCTGTCGGACATCCGGAGTACAGATGGATGTACGCCATCCCATTTTTCACTTTCATCGCTTTTTTCAGCTTTTCAATATAATCCGGCATGTAAGACGGATTCGCTGTAGCCACGTAAGGAATCCCATGCTGAGCCATAATCATCGGCATATCCTTACCCTTCTGGGCTTTTCCTCGGCTTCCGTCACCGACTGGAGTGGTTTGGGTCCAAGACCATTTGGGCGTGGTTCCGCTACGCTGGATCCCAGTATTCATATAAGCTTCATTATCATAGCAAATATAGATTATATTTTCTCCGCGTTCTGCAGCGCCGGAAAGAGACTGGAAGCCGGCATCTGCCGTTCCACCATCTCCGGAGAAAGCGACGACATGAATATCGTCCCGTCCTTGCCTACGGTAGGCCCGCTTGATTCCAGTTAGCATCGCTGCCGTATTGTCTAACAGCGGGAAAAATACAGGAATTTTCGTGCCTGATCCTCCTTGGAAGCCTACAACTCCAATCCCGCCCATGCATCCCGGAGGAATCGCCAAAATCGTATTTGGTCCAAGCACGCGCAGTGTGGTCCTCAAGGCTAATTCAGCGTGACATCCAAGACAGGCTGAATTGCCGGGTGACAATAAGTCTTCAACTTTCGTAATTTCCTTATATGCCTCCTTCAGCTGTTTTTCTTCCCTGAATATAAACCCAAAGCGTTTCCTGGTGAAAAAGGAATCATCCTTTTGCAGTGTCGGTTTTGCCCCTTTAGGTATGGTCGAATAATTCGTATTGTCTCTTTCCCCATTATGAACTCCCATCAGCTAACCACTCCTCTTTTTAAATCATCAGCACCGATCTCAATCAGTTCTTTCAGTTTTCTGTCATTTAATTGCGCATGCTCGATTTCATCCAAGCCAAACCATGTTACATCTTTCCACTGACCTCCGTTAGCTACATATTGGGTAAGGAGAATCGCATAGCGAATATTCTCAAAGGTAACGTCAGATCCACCCAATCCACCTATGAAATCTATCATCGGCGGCATAGCCAGGCCGCCGAACGCTTGCTTCAGCTCCAAAAAGCTAACACCGTAGCCGGCTGCAAATGAGACGTTGCGATCGATCACTCCGATCGCCTTTACTTTGACTAATAGTTGACGAACCTCTTCCGCCGGAAACGGCCGCAACACTCGTATGCGAACCATACCGACTTTGATTCCGTGTTCCCTCGCTTTATCAATCATCACTCTTGCTGTTCCAGCCGGGCTGCCTAAACAAACGATTGCGATTTCCGCATCATCCATCCTATAGGATTCAATTAGTCCGCCATAATCCCGGCCGAATAGCTGTTTCCATTCCTGCCGAACCTCTTCAATGACTCCCTTAGCCCGATTCATGGCTGTCACCTGCTTATGCCTGAATTCGGTAAGCATTGGGCCTGCAGTAAGAGGGTCAACGGACATGGGGGCTGCCGGATCTAATTTCAGATGGGTAATATCAGGCTTCGGAAGGAACCGGTCAACCGCTTCCTGATCCGGGATTTCCACTCTTTCAGCCATATGGGATAGCGAAAATCCATCATAACATACGTTTACAGGCAGCAAGACTTCTTTATGTTCCGCGATCTTATACGCCTGAATAACGGAATCGAGAATTTCCTGTACCGTTTCGCACCATATTTGGATCCATCCGGCTTCCCTTACCGTAACGGCATCCTGCTGCCCTCCCCATACGGTTTGCGGCGAGATCACCTCCCTTGTAACCAAAGCCATTACAATCGGCATCCGCATGGTACTAGTCCTGATATAAGGTTCGTACATAAGAGCAAGCCCTTGCGAACTGGTTCCCGTAAAAGTCCGGGCCCCCGCTAAGACTCCTCCTTGAAGAACGCTTAAGGCTGTATGCTCGCTTTCAACCTCGACCAAGTCCGCGTCCATTTCCCCATTTGCCACAAAAGTGGCCAGATATTCTACAAGAGGTGTCTGCGGGGTGATCGGATACGCAGCTACCAGTTCCGCCCGCGCTAATTTCGCTCCGTATGCGGCAGCCTTATTCCCATTTAGAACATCAATTTTTCCCATCTATTCATCACCCCTTTCTTCATACATTGTGATAGCATTCGCCGGACAGACCTCGGCGCAGATCCCGCACCCTTTGCACCAGTCCAAATCCGTATCATAATGCGTCGACAATTCGATCTTACAGCCTACAGGGCAATACATATAACAGGCTGAACACCTCTTGCATAAATCGGGATCCGTAACAGGCCGCTGATAGCGCCATAATCCGGTGTTGACAACGTATAGGCCACGGCCGACAGAGGCTATCTCGTCACCGGTTTCCTTATAGACTACATCGGCTTTTTTGATTGTGAATTGCAAATCCATCACTCCGCTTTCCTAAAAACTTGCTGCCTGCTTTTTACAGAAACTTCTTTGAATCCTCGTTCTACAGCTTGCAAATTTTGGTCCACAATTTTTTTAGGGAAAAACTCGGTAACAACCTCTTTCAAAGAATCCAACCCAACCAATCCGGTGGCGGCCGAAAAGGCACCTAGCAAAATGGTGTTGGTGATCGGCGCTTTAAAGATTTCCAAGGCAATCCGGTTTGCATCAACTGTTGCCATGAGCTGCAGTTCTTGCGGCGCACTCTCAAAATTAGGCTGTTTGCGTGAGTTGAGCACTGCAAAACTGTCGTGTTTCAATCCCTCGTACACTGGAATTTGCGCCAAGAGCGATTCATCCAAAACAATAATCCCATCCGGTCGATAGACTTGAACGCGTTCCCTGATCGGTTTATGATCAAGTTTTACGAAAGCTTGCAACGGAGCTCCCCGCCTTTCAAACCCATAAGCCGGAATGGATTGTCCATAATTCCCTTCCCGAACCAGTGCCTGAACAAGCAGCTCAGACGCCATAACCGCTCCCTGTCCCCCACGCCCATGGAAGCGAATTTCTTTCACAAATACCACCTCTTTTTCTATATTTTAATGCAGGTCAAAAAATTCTAAATGTAAACCGGTTAACATAAATCACTAAAATTAACCGCTGGATGCTTATGCGTTTCAGTCATTTGAGAACTTCACCACCTTGGCCGCCAAAGTGGTGTTTCATGCAAGACGATACTGTCTCCGATTGGGAAAGGCAAATCCCCAAAATAAATGTTGAAGACTGATGAAAACCCCCTCGAGCTAATAGGCTCACGGATGAAGGCCTTACCTTCGCTATGGCCAAAAGCCCAACCTGAAAAATCACATATTCTATCGGCATGAGGAACTTGGTAGAGGTTTTTAGGATTTGGCTAAAAATATTCCAGAAGGTTTTTGGCTTGGAGAGCAGAGAATTCGCGATCAGTCCTACCTTACAACCGCTATTATTGAAGAGCTTCCTTTTTTGTTCCACAATAACAGAAGGTGTGTCACATCAGAGCGCCGGGGAAGCAATTTGAAACAGCTCGCTCTCGTCCGGCATATAATCAAGCACCAAAACGCAGACGCTCCAAGTCTCCAAGCGTTTGTATATCGTTCCACGTAAACAGTTTCAATTGTGGTATAAGAGCCAATGCAAGTGACCCTCCCATCGAAGATTGTTTGTTTGGTCAACCACAATTTACCATGGAAGGGCTCACCTGTTTACTTTTTTACTCACACTAAGAGGCTGGGGAGGTCGGGCGCATTTACCGTGCTAAATAGCCTCCATCCACAATCAGCGGACAACCGGTAACGAACGACGCTTCGTCTGAAGCAAGGAAGAGGATCGCGTTGGCAATTTCCTCCGGCCGGCCGTGGCGTCCCATCGGATGAGCTTCACCGACTGCCCGCCAAAATCCGTCAAGCTCGGTCTGGCTGCCCAGCTTGATTTGCTCCGTCCTGGTTCCACCGGGGCATACGCAGTTAACGCGAATTCCCTCCGCGGCGTAACGCGTTGCCAGGGAAATCGTCAGCTGTAAGGCACCGGCTTTGGTGATGTTGTACAAAAAGGTGCTTTGTCCCATCATTTCCTGACCGATGAATGAGGAGATGGACGCGAGATTGACGATGGAGCCGCTCTTTTGTGCCAGCATGATCGGGATCACCGCACGGCAGCAGAGGAACATGCTTTTGAGATTGACATCCATGACATGGTCCCAGTCTTCGACTGTCGTGTCCGTGATATCGCGCAGGAAGTGTATCCCCGCATTGTTCACCAGAATGTCAATCCTGCCGTACCGCTCGCGGGCGGCGCGGGCGAGATCGTCCGCCGTCTCCTCGCGGGATATGTCTCCGCCGAGGATGAAGTGCTTATCCGGTTCCCTAGTACTTGCAACGAACTCTTCAAGCCTGGCGGTGTCGAGATCGTTGAGCACGAGCCGGGCCCCTTCCCGCGCGAACCGCTCCGCTGTGGCGCGGCCAATCCCGCTGCCGGCTCCGGTTATGATCGCAACCTTGTCGCTAAGACGAGTTCCCGTGGTCATGCTCCCTTTCCCCCTACCTGAACCGTCGTGAGCGGTTCCAAAGATTTGAGCGGCGGCATAGCTTCTGCCGGGTTGAGTCCCATCGTCAACAGGCCGACCTGATCGGCGCATGCGTCTATGTTGGGCGGCATAATCGGTGCCGTCGCCGCATCGCGAATCATCCTCTCAAGCGGCAACTCTTTCATCAGCCCGTGGATACCACACGCGATGGAAGCGGACTGTGCAGCGTTCATCGTTGCTTTGGCGATCATGTACTTTGCACGCAGGAAATGGTGGAACGTCTGCAGGCTCGGCCCGTACGTATCGCTGTACCACGCCGCATGGTACATGGAAAACTTGGCCGCCTCCAGTTCGCTTGCCATTGTGCCGATCCGGCGGCGGATATCCGGGTGGAACCCCTGCGGCTGTGCAAACCCTTTGGCTTTGCGCGATCCGAGCAATTCCCTGGCGTAGTTGAGAATTCCCATGCCGACGCCGAGGTACACAGCGGCAAACCCGGCAAACGACCAATTGGCTCCACGAATGATGAAATCATTGAGGAATTCGTCCGTCTGATGCAGAACGAACTCGTCGGGTACGAATGCGCCGTCATACTCAACCGTATTGCTGCGTGTCGCACGCATACCCAACGGATCCCAGACGTCGTGTACGGTCACTCCAGGCATCTTTCCGCCGTTAATCGGGACAAGGAATCCGATGCTGGCCTGCGGGTTGGGATCTCCTTCCGGATGGGCGTACAAGTACACGTAGTCGCTTGATTCAAACATTGAGGCAAACGCTTTTTTCCCGTGCAGCGTATAGCCTCCTTCCACGCGGCAAGCTTCCAGAGATGGCGTATAGGAAGTGGCCAGCAGGCTGGATGACGTAGGTTCGGAGACGGACGTGCACATCAGTTTATGCTCTTTCAGAGCAAGATCAACAACCCGTTGTTTCACAGTCTCAGGCACATCGGGGTGCTGCAAAATGGCACCAGTGGCATTGGCATGCATGTTGAACGAGTTGGCTGTGGAAGCGCAACCCTGGGCCAGTTCCTCCATTGCGGCGACATAACCGAGAAATCCTATACCTAAACCGCCGTACTTTTCCGGAATCGCAATGCCAAAGAGTCCGGCTTCCCGCAGTTTTTCATAGTTTTCCTCCGGTGCTGTCCGGTCGCGGTCGTGTTCCCCCGCCCTTTTTGCAAAATCTTTCGCCAATTCCCGACACAGCTCGATCACTTCTTGTTGTTTCGAAGTAAACGTAAAATCCACACTACCTCTCTCCTTTCATATCGTGAATGATCGATAACACATAAAAGTGCTGCTGCATTTGGCACTTACCCCTCCATTCCTTGGCCTGCATCATATCGATGTTTTGACGGTATCCAAGTTGTCTGCGCAGTTTGGTTTGAAGACGTAGAGGCGAAGTAGCGGATAGACAACTCCGGACACGATCAGGGAAGTGAAAAACTCGATTGGGATGAGATTATTTAACACGTAGTGAGCGAGTATCACCCCGACGATCGTAGATACGACGCCTGCCCAGTTGATTTCGTCGGCCCCAAACTGCCTGGTGTCCTGCCGACCTGTCTTTGAGCGAGCGATGAAGTAATCTGCGATCATGATGCCGGCAAAACAGGTAGTAATCACTCCCAAAATGGTAATCCATGCGTTTACCAACTCCAGGATTTTGCCGTACAGCATAATCAGCCCGATGATGTTTCCCAAGACGACAAAGATAAATCGTCCCGGCCGCCAATTGAAAACGGCAAAAAAATTGGACAAAGCGAGCGAGCCGCTGTAGGTGTTGAGCACCTGCGCTTTCCCTTGTGCCAGCACCATCAGGATCGTTCCCAGCAATCCGCCGAAGATGATGAAGGCTGCGGCGATGCTGTCAGGACTTTGCAATGCCGTCTGGGCGGCTGCGACTGCATCCATGCCTTTCACGGTAATGTAGTACTCGGTAACCTGCTTCATGCCCGCAAACATGACGATCCCGCCAACTGTAAGCATGACAATATCCATCGCGATGTTACCCAGAAACGCAGCAATCCCAATGTCCACAGAACGCTTCGCGTATCGACCGAAATCCGCATCGACCAAGGCAAGCGCTCCGGCAGAGCCGATGAGGACGTTTATGGCAAAAACAAATTTCCCCATATCCGTGTCTGCCCCCATCGCGGCCAGCACTTCGGGAGGGAACTGAGCACCGAAGGAGAGCACGGACGCCCAGGATTGACCGGACGAGAGAATGACGTCACCCACCATGTAAAGCAGCACGGCCAGGAACAGTACCAATGTCAGCGAGGAGACCCTTGCCACCAATTGAAATCCGAAGGTGGTGAGCAGCACCCACAAAACAGTTAATATACCGTAGATGATGACTTTTGCAGCAAGCGTGTCGGCGATGCCGAAGTAAAACAGAAAACCTTTGTACAACAAAGCGTTTTCCAATGCCAGAAAACCAAGGATCATAAAACCGTAAATCGCCGAGGCAATGAGCGAGCCTTTGTTGCCAAAACCGTAATACCGGGACATCACCGTACTGGATAACCCAGACTTATAGGCAATATGGCCCACTGCCCATCCAAGCAGACCGCCGATGACGGTAACGAAAATACCCGCCATTATGCCGATCTTGATGCCAGCGGCAAACGTAACCAGTGCGCCGAAAAACAACTGAATCAGCGTCGTGACAATGCCGGCCGTATTCCATGACAGGCTCAGCCATCCTTTCCGCTCTGACTCCGGTACCTCTTCCAGCGCGTGGTCCTCTATGACCGCATGCAAATCTTTACTGCTCATTCCATTCAGCTCCCTCAAAGAATTAATGTTTTCTTCGTTTTTCTCGCCATTACGCATGTTTTTATCTTTCACGAACGAAGCGCTTGAGGATAATATTTGACGAAAAGTGAATATTTGGGATC
>NZ_AQXL01000069.1 GCF_000376225.1 Effusibacillus pohliae DSM 22757 | reverse complement strand
GAACGTCCAAGCCAGCACAACACTCTCGAATAGCGTCCAAGTATCTCATCCTTTCCAAGCAGGGCACAGCCGCCTGACCCAGGGAAATTTGATGGATGTGCTCGTGGCAACAATCATTTGTGCTCAAGGCGGCTGTGGCTAGTTTAAGCCTCGGGGTCGATCCCCCATAAAAAACACAACCTTCCTGTCCTGCTTGGTTTCATATTCGCTTATGGACGCCAAAAAGTAAATCGCTTTGGAGGACATTTTCATAATCATGTTGTGCCCCGCCAGGGGCATGGGGGTTTAAGCACGGCAACGTCCGCTTGCAGTTTGTGTACATTGATCGTTAGTCTTTATCATAGTAGGGTGCGGCGAGCACCTACCAGGAACTGAATCTGGACTTGTCTGACGGCGAGTGGAAGACGAAAGAAGCGGTGATGAACAAGGAAAGCGTGAAAACATTGCATTGGATGCTGGTGTTTTTGCCGGACGAATACAGGGATGCTAGACTTAAACCCCCATGCCCCTGGCGGGCACAATATGACCAATGAAAATCGCTGGATGTGCTATTTTCTCATCAAAAGTGGACACCAAGAATCGAGAATGCGACAATAAACCTAGCAAAGTCGAGGTGTCCAAAGATGAGTCAGAAATACGACAAAGAATTTAAAATCCAAACGGTGAAAATGATCCAGGAACAGGGGAAACCTGTGGCGCAGGTCGCTCGGGAATTGGGCGTGTCCGACAATACCCTGTACCGCTGGATCAGTGAATTCAAACAAGATCCGACCAATGCGTTTCGCGGCAGCGGTAACCTGAAAATCGAAGAAAAAACCTTTCTGGAAATGCAGAAACGAATCCGCCAACTCGAGATGGAGAACGAGATTTTAAAAAAGGCGATGCACATCTTCGCAAAAGACCGGAACTGATCTTTGCGTTTATTCACAAACACCGCGCAGAGAACTGGAACAACAGATTAGCCATATCTTTGTGGACTCGCGTCGCTTGTACGGCAGCCCGAAGATCGCTCAAGTCTTGCGCCAGCAAGGTGTTCGGGTATCCGAGAAAACGGTCGCCCGCATCATCAAGGAGTTGGGGCTCAAGTCGCGCACGGTCAAGAAATACAAGGCGACGACGAACTCGAAACACAATCTGCCGGTGCATGACAATGTGCTGAACCAACAATTCACGGCACAAGCCAATCAAATCTGGATGGCGGATATCACATACGTTCCGACAGACGAGGGATGGCTTTATGTCGCGAGTGTGATGGACTTGTATACGCGTAAAATCGTAGGCTGGCACGCCGACGAGCGAATGACCAAGGAATTGGTCCTGCAAGCTTTGGATCGGGCTTACAACCGTCAACGACCGAAAGGCGAAGTCCTACATCATTCTGATCGGGGAAGCCAATACGCTTCTCATGAGTACCAAAAACGGCTCTTGAAATACGGGATGAAATGCAGCATGAGCCGCAAAGGAAACTGCTATGACAACGCCTGCATCGAATCGTTCCACAGCGTGCTCAAAAAGGAACTCGTCTATCTGGAGAAGTTCAGAACCCGCAAGGAAGCCCAAAGTCGGATTTTTGAATACATCGAGTTCTTCTACAATCGCAAACGCGTTCATTCTGCAATCGGGTATCTTACACCCGTTGAATACGAACAAATGTACGATCAAGCCGCATAATTTTCTCGATTCTGGCTGTCCAATCTATTGACAGAGATCCAAGCAAGCTGTTGACATCCATTTTGTTCGTTTTGCTGCTGGTGATTGCCACCTTGCCGCTGTTTGCGATGGTATGGTCGTACGGCAGGGTATCGCCGTGGCAACTGTTTGCCACCTTTGGTCTGTTGGTGCTGATAGTTTGGTTTGGTTCCGCTGTTGATCCTGGTGTTCGTCGGGATCAGCATCTATCTGCTGTATCCGGTCCGGCCGAAACCGGTCTTTTGGAAGCGCCGGCAAGCGGAAAAACGAGTGCGGTGAGGGCTTCCGCCCTCTTTTTTTGTCGGGCTGATCATGTAAGGTTTTCCGCCGGTATGATATAATAGGTTCGAAAAAATAGACAGAAACGGCAGGAGGGGGCTCCGTGTCAGAGTTGCAGGAAAAACTGGAGGCGTGGACCGAAAAGGTTGAGAAAGCGATTTCAAAAGTGCCGGAACGGCAGGAACGGTTCGTCACTTCCAGCGACATTGAAGTGAACCGTCTCTATACGCCGAAAAACGGGGACGAACAGGAATACCTGGAGAAACTGGGGTTCCCCGGCGAATATCCGTATACCCGCGGCATCCAGCCGACGATGTACCGGGGCCGTTACTGGACGATGCGCCAGTACGCAGGTTTCGGTTCGGCGGAAGAAACGAACGAACGGTTCCGCTATTTGCTGGAACAGGGGCAGACCGGACTGTCGACCGCGTTCGATCTGCCGACGCAGATCGGCTATGACGCGGACGATCCGATGGCCCGCGGCGAGGTGGGAAAAGTCGGCGTTTCGATTTCCTCGCTGGCCGATATGGAGACGCTGTTCAAAGGGATTCCGCTGGACAAGGTCAGCACTTCCATGACGATCAACGCGCCCGCTTCCGTCCTGCTCGCGATGTATATCGCCGTCGGCGAAAAGCAGGGCGTGTCGCCCGACCGGTTGAGCGGCACCATCCAGAACGACATTCTGAAAGAATATGTGGCGCGGGGGACGTACATTTTTCCGCCGAAGCCTTCGATGCGGCTGATCACCAATATATTTGAATACTGCGCGGAAAAAGTGCCCAACTGGAACACGATTTCGATTTCCGGCTACCACATCCGGGAGGCGGGTTCCACCGCCGTGCAGGAAGTGGCGTTCACGCTGTCCAACGCGATCGCCTATGTGCAGGCGGCCATCGACGCCGGACTGCCGGTTGACAAGTTCGCGCCGCGGCTGTCGTTTTTCTTCAACGCCCACAACAATTTCTTCGAAGAGATCGCCAAATTCCGTGCGGCAAGGCGGATCTGGGCGAAGATCATGCGCTACCGGTTCAAGGCGGAAAATCCGAAATCCTGGCAGCTCCGCTTCCACACGCAAACGGGCGGATCGACGCTGACGGCGCAGCAGCCCGACAACAATATCGTGCGGGTGACGATCCAGGCGCTGGCTGCCGTCCTCGGCGGAACGCAAAGTTTGCACACCAATTCGCGCGATGAGGCGTTGGCGCTGCCGACCGAGGAATCGGCGAGAATCGCGCTGCGCACGCAACAGATTATCGCGTACGAAAGCGGTGTGGCGGATACGGTGGATCCGCTTGGCGGATCTTATTACATCGAAGCGTTGACGGATGAGATCGAAGCGCGCGTTTGGGAGTACATCGAGAAAATTGACGATCTGGGCGGGGCCGTGACAGCGATCGAGCAGGGCTACATGCAACGGGAAATCCAGCAGGCGGCGTACCAGACGCAGAAGGCGATCGAATCCGGCGAGCAGATTGTGGTCGGTGTCAACAAGTTTAAACTGGATCACGAGCCGCAGCCGGAACTGCTGCGGGTAAATCCGGAACTGGGGCGGATTCAGGCGGAGCGGCTGGCAAAACTGCGTTCCGAACGAAACAACGAAGAGGTGCAGAAACGGTTGCAGTCGCTGAAGCAAGCGGCGGAAGGACAGGACAATC
Source organism: Effusibacillus pohliae DSM 22757 (assembly GCF_000376225.1). NCBI lineage: Bacteria > Bacillati > Bacillota > Bacilli > Caryophanales > Alicyclobacillaceae > Effusibacillus > Effusibacillus pohliae. Next base: position 4,924 of record NZ_AQXL01000069.1, on the reverse strand, counting down.
TGATGCCTTATATTTTGGATGCGGTCCGGGTGTACGCGACGACCGGGGAGATTTGCAATGTGTTGCGATCTGTCTTTGGCGAATATCGGCCTGCGTTGTTCTGATCGGCTGTTTTGGGCTGCCTAACCGACTGAACGCTCGTTCAATCAGCCTCGCGTAGGGCTTGGTTTTCGATACGGATACCGGTTTGCGGAAAAAGGGGAGAATGAGATGGAACATAAAATTCGCGTATTGGTGGCAAAGCCCGGTCTGGACTGCCATGACCGCGGCGCCCTGGTGATTGCGCAGGGGCTGCGCGACGCCGGGATGGAAGTGATCTACACCGGCTTGCGGCAGACCCCGGAACAAATCGTGGCGGCGGCGATCCAGGAAGACGTCGATTGCATCGGCCTTTCTTCTCTGTCGGGCGCCCACATGGAATTGTTCCCGGAGGTCGTGCGTCTGTTGAAAGAGCAGGGGGCGGATGACATTTTGGTGATCGGCGGCGGTGTGATCCCGGCGGAAGATATTCCGAAGCTGCAGGAGGCCGGGGTGGCCGCGATTTTCACGCCGGGAACGCCGATTTCGGAGACGGTCGATTTTATCAGGGCGCATGTGAAGCGGGGGAGTGTGTCATGACCGCTCCGCTGAAAATCGACCATCTGGGCATCGCAGTCGAGAGCATTGAACAGGCGTTGCCTTTGTACCAAGGACCGATCGGTCTGCAGGTGATTCATGAAGAAGTGATCGAAGACCAAAAGGTGCGGGCGGTGTTCCTGCAAGTCGGAGAAAGCACGGTCGAGCTGTTGGAGCCGACCGCTCCGGACAGTCCGATCGCTGTCTTTTTGCAGAAAAAAGGGCCGGGTATCCACCACGTGGCGTATGCGGTACCCGACATCGAAGCGAAGCTGGCGGAAGCGAAGGCGGCCGGCATCCGGCTGATCGACGAACAGCCGCGGCCGGGCGGCCACGGCAAGCTGATCGCGTTTCTGCACCCGAAAGATACGTTTGGCGTGTTGATCGAGTATTGCCAACGGATTGAATGACCGGTTTGAAAAAATGAGATGGTTCCACCGGCGTGTCGGGCGCTGCCGATCGATCGGCCACGTCGGCGGAGGAGTTGGGAGGTTGTGTGCGAGTGGAGAGCAAAATCAGGGAGATGGAAGAACGCCGCCGCAGGGTGGAACTGGGCGGCGGCGACAAACGGATCGCCCAGCAGCACGACAAGGGCAAGCTGACGGCCCGCGAACGCCTGGAGATCCTGCTGGATGAGGGAACGTTTCGCGAGCTGAATCCGTTCGTCGAGCACCGCTCATCCCTGTTTGGCATGAACGAAGTCGAGGCGCCGGGTGAAGGGGTGGTCACCGGCTGGGGCAAAATCAACGGCCGGGTGGTCTATGTGTTCGCCCAGGACTTTACCGTTTTTGGCGGCGCGCTGGGCGAGATGCACGCGAAGAAGATCACGACGATCATGGATCTGGCGGCGAAAAACGGCGCCCCGATCATCGGCCTGAACGATTCGGGCGGCGCCCGGATTCAGGAAGGCGTGATTTCGCTCGACGGGTACGGGCATATTTTTTACCGGAACGCGATCTATTCCGGCGTGGTGCCGCAAATCTCCGTAATCATGGGGCCGTGCGCGGGCGGCGCCGTGTATTCGCCGGCGATCACCGATTTTATCTTTATGGTGGAGAACACGTCGCAAATGTTTATCACCGGTCCGAAGGTGATCGAGACGGTAACGGGCGAAAAAATTACGTCGGAGAACCTGGGCGGGGCGCGAGTGCATTCCAGCGTGTCAGGCGTGGCCCATTTTACCGGTCGGTCGGAAGAGGAAGTGCTGAACGAGGTGCGGCGTCTGCTGTCGTTCCTGCCGGAAAACAACATGGAGGATCCGCCGCAGGTGGCAGCGCCCGACGATGACGGGTGGATCGAGGAACTGATGGATGTGGTTCCGGTGGACAGTACGAAGGTGTATGATGTACGGGATGTGATCCGGCTGGTTGTGGATCACGGCGATTTCATGGAGGTACAGGCCGCTTTTGCGAAAAATGCGGTGATCGGGTTCGCCCGCATCGACGGACAGGCGGTCGGGATTGTGGCCAATCAGCCGAAATTTATGGCGGGCGGCCTCGATATCGATTCGTCCGACAAAATCGCCCGGTTCATCCGCTTCTGTGATTCATTTAACATCCCGCTGATCACGTTTGAGGATGTGACCGGCTTTATCCCCGGCGTCAAACAGGAACACGGCGGGATTATCCGGCATGGGGCGAAAATTCTGTATGCCTACTCGGAAGCGACTGTGCCGAAGATTACGGTGATTCTGCGCAAGGCGTACGGAGGCGCGTACGTGGCGATGAACTCGAAGGCGATCGGCGCCGATCTCGTCTATTCCTGGCCGACCGGCGAAGTGGCGGTGATGGGGCCGGAGGGCGCGGCCAACATCATTTTTGCCAAAGAGATCGCGGAAAGTCCCGATCCGGCCGCGACTAGGGCGGCAAAGATCGCCGAATACAAGGAAAAATTTGCTAACCCATACGTGGCGGCCGCAGCCGGTATGGTCGACGACGTGATCGATCCGCGTGAAACGAGGCGCAAGCTGAAAGAGGCGTTACATATCCTGCGCAACAAGCGGGAGACGAGACCGCCGAAAAAGCACGGCAATATCCCGCTTTGATGGGGAGGGGCAACGATGGCAGTTCGCGAACAGGATGTGAAGCAACAGGACAAGCAGCAAACGGCGGTGGACGAGGCGATTCCCGAAGATTGGTTTTGGCGCCCGTTGAAACGTTATGAGACCACGTTTGTACAGTCGGGCAGGGAGCGTTCTGCTTGGCGCGAGTCGGGGCGCAGGTTGCAGATTGCGACCCGTGTAACTTCCCAGCTCGACAGCCAACAGGCGCGTTTGGCCTACCTGTACGATCGGGAAGGCGACCGGGGAAGTTCCTATCGGGATGCCGTCAAACAGAACAGGGGGCGAACGACATGGTAACCGTCAATCGCGATCGATTGATTCAAGAATTTATGGAACTGGTGCAAATCGACAGCCATTCGCGGGAAGAGCGGCAGATGGCGGATGCATTGATTGCCAAGCTGAAACCGTACGGATGCGAAGTTTACGAAGACGACACAGGGGAAAAAGTGGGCGGCAATGCGGGCAACCTGATTTTTCGAGTAAAAGGCGATGCCGACAAGCCCACCATTCTGTTTACCTGCCATATGGACACCGTGCAACCGGGCAAGGGAATCAAGCCGCAAGTTCATGAAGACCGGATCACATCGGATGGCTCCACCGTTTTGGGGGCGGACGACAAGGCGGGCGTGGCGGCGATCCTGGAAATGGTGCGCGTTCTGAAGGAACAGCAGCTGCCGCACGGCAATCTGGTACTGTTGTTCACGATCGGAGAAGAGATCGGGTTGTTGGGGTCGCGCCATTTGAACGGGGAGTTGCTGAAAGACGTGGATTACGGATTCGCGTTTGACAGCAACGGACCGATCGGCAAAATTGTCACCCAGGGTCCTTCGCAAGCCAAACTGGAAGTGGTCATCCATGGCAAAACGGCGCATGCGGGGGTCAATCCGGAAGCGGGGATTTCGGCCATCAAGCTGGCCAGCATGGCGATCTCGCGGATGAAGCTCGGCCGCATCGACGCAGAGACAACCGCCAATATCGGGATGATCAATGGCGGGGTTGCCACCAACATCGTGCCGGAACGGGTGGAAATCGTGGCGGAAGCCCGCAGCCTCGTCCCGAGCAAGCTGGACGCGCAGCTGGAACATATGAAAACGACGTTTGAGCAGGTTGCGGCAGAGAACGGGGGACGGGCGGAAGTAAAGATCACCCGGATGTATCCCGCGTTCCGCTTCGGCGACGACGATCAAGTCGTGCAGATCGCCAAGCGGGCGGCTCAAGCGATCGGGGTGGAACCTTCCACCATGTCGTCCGGCGGCGGCAGCGATGCAAACAACCTGAACGGTCTTGGTGTACCGACAATCAATATCGCCATCGGATACGAAAAAATCCATACGGTGGACGAGTTCATCCGGCTGGACGATCTGGAACAGGCGGCCCGCTTTATGGTCGCCATCACGCAGCAAGTGTAGGGGACATTGAGATAGATTTGTGCATGAGTCGGGATTTGGGTGCTTGTTATGCCTGGATCCCGTTTTTTGATCCTTCTGCGTTCAATTCGGCTCCCATCTTTGTTGCTCACCCAGGATCGACTCACTTCTGTGCATTTCGAAAAAACTTCTAGTTACAGACAAAATTCGGCACAAAAGTTGTTCGGTTTTCACTATAATCTTTCAGAAATGGAGGTATTAATTATGAGTGAATTGCAGATGAAAGAATTGCAACTGCCCAATTTAAGTGTCGACCAGTGTTAGGGCATACCCTGCTTGGTTTTGTTAATGCTGCTTCAGTTCTCATCCTCGCCGTATTTATTTTGACATTAGGAGAACTGATTTACGTACCGGTTAAACAATCGACTTTGGCTGAAATCGCAAAAGAAAACTTACGAAGTTCCTACATGGCTCTTAATGGAATGGTATTTCAAGGCGCCAGGATTTTGGGAGCTTTGGGAATTACAGTGGGAGCGAGCCTTTCACCCGGGGCTATGTCCAGTCTTTACTTATTGATGGGGTTATTTGGATTATTTTTGTTTTATCTTGTTACCGCTCACGCTATTTGGCGGCGAGTGAGCGGTTTTTTGTCATGTTCAATGTCGGAGGATTCTTCGGATGATTGTCGTATCATGATCCGTATCGTAACGACAATATAGTAGCTCGGAATTAGAGAGATGAATCCGAGTCTGGACAAGGGGTGAATGGGTCAAAAATTGTCTATTTTGTTAACCTTGGAAAGCCATTTTCAAAAAATGGGCATGCCAAATAACCCGACAATATCGGGTTTTTAAAAAATATGGAAAAGGCCTGTGACTAT
>NZ_AQXL01000068.1 GCF_000376225.1 Effusibacillus pohliae DSM 22757 | reverse complement strand
GATCTACTATTTTCAATTCATGCGAACCGGGTGTTTGAGGATGAAACCCTTGCTATCTTGGGAATGCTTGCGTTTTCTTTTATTTTCTCTATATTATGTTTTTTAGACGAAAGTTAATTAAACGCTAAATAGTAGAACTGCCGGATTCCAAACTGTTCACCGGGAAGCTGCGCCGGCGCCCTCATACGATTCGCGCTGCTTAGTGACTCATTCCCAGATATTGCGTCTGGATGTGGTGATTCTGCTGCAGTTCGACTGGAGTTCCGGCAAACACGACCTGGCCTTTGCTGAGAATGTAGACCCGGTCGGCAAGGGCCAACGCCATCGACAGATTCTGCTCCACCATCAGCATGGACAGTCCTTTCGCTTTAAGCGTCGAGATGATCTTCATCACTTCCTGCACCATGATCGGCGACAGCCCCTCCGACGGCTCGTCGAGCAGCAGCAAATCGGGATTGGTCATCAGCGCCCTGCCGATCGACAGCATCTGCTGCTCGCCGCCGCTCAGGTTGCTTCCCAAAAACGCCTCCCGCTCTTTCAGGCGGGGAAACAGCCGGTAAATATCGTTCAGCGTCCAACGTGAACCCGACTTGCCGGCTCTCGCCGCAATCTCCAGATTTTCCTTGACCGTCAGATTGGGGAAGATTCCTCTCCCTTGCGGCGACAGGCCGATCCCCAGGCGTGCGATTTTGTACGGGGGTTGCTGCTGGATCGGAGTACCCGCAAAGACGATTTTCCCCCTGCGCGGAGGCGTAAACCCGATGATTGATCGGATCGTCGTCGTCTTGCCCATTCCGTTTCGCCCCAGCAGAACCGACAGGGAACCTTTCTCCACGGTCAGCGAGACGCCGTGCAGAACGTGGCTGTCCCCGTAGTAGGTGTCGATCTGTTCCACCTGCAGCATGCTCACACGCCTCCTTTCTTGCCAAAATAGATTTCGTACACACGGGGATCCGTCTGGATCGTTCGGGGGTCTCCTTCCAGCAGTATGCCGCCGTTGTACAGAACTGTCACCCGATCGGCAAGCCCGAAGACGACGTCCATGTCATGTTCAATGATCAACAGTGTCAGATCCCGCGGCATTTGCTGCAGCAGCTTGAGAATCTGCTGCGTTTCCTGATTCGACATGCCGGCTGTCGGTTCGTCCAGCAGCAGGATTTTCGGCTCGGTCGCAATCCCGAGCAGGATTTCCAACTGCCGCTGCTCGCCGTAAGAGAGATGCTTCACCAGCGTGTGGCTCCTCTCCGCCAGTCCCCAGGTGGCAAGCAGCTCGTCCGCCAGGTCATAGATGTCCGGAAAACGACGCCGGGAACGGATACGGTACCAGACCCGCCCGGTGCCCGTTTTCATCTGCAGCACCAACAGCAAATTCTCCAGTACGGACAACTCGCTGAACAGGTTGTTTTTTTGGAAGGTTCGCACCATGCCTTTGCGCACGCGTTGGTAATTTGGCAGGCGCGTGATGTTTTCCGTGAAAAAGAAAATGTCGCCGGCAGTCGGCTGCAGATCGCCTGCAATCATGTTAAACAGCGTCGTTTTGCCCGCTCCGTTGGGGCCGATAAACGCCCGCCGCTCGCCGTGTCGCACGGTGAATGTCAGGTTTTTTAAAATTTCCAGCCCGCCAAACCGCTTCCCCAAGCCCTCGACGCGCAGAGCGTCCGGTTGAACGATTTTTTCCTCCGCTGGCACCCCCATCTGTCACACCCCATTCCTTTCCAGTTTCGCTTCCGAGACCGATTTCCCGCTCCCGACCTGAACCGGGGCGGGCCGATTCGCCGCGCGTCCCGTTTTCCCCCGCCAGGTGAGGCCCACGATTCCTTTGGGAACAAAGATGACAAACAGGAGAAAGGTGAGACCGACGATCAGCATCCACAGGTCTGTGTACGAACTGACGATCGTTTCCAAAACCACCATGAAAGCGGCTCCCAAAACCGGACCCAGCAGCGTACCGGCGCCGCCGATCAACACCATGATCAGCACTTCCCCCGACATCGTCCAGTACATATCCTTCGGCGAGACGAAACCATTGAAATAGGAATACAGGCTGCCGGCTACCCCTGCCAGCCCACCGGCCAAGATGAACGCCGCATTTTTGTAAAATGTGGGGTTGTATCCGATCGCCTTCATCCTCGTCTCGTTTTCGCGGATGCCGACAAAAATCCGGCCGAACGGGGAGTACAGAACGACCTTCAGGCAGAGGAAAGTCAGGGCGAACACCAACAAGACCAGTACATACAGCTGGCCCGTTTCCTGCATCGAAAAACCTTCCGCCAGCACAGGCCTGGGCACGCCCGCCAAACCGTTGTCTCCGCCGGTCAGGCTGCTCCACCGGTAGACCAACACGTACACCATCTGGGAAAACGCCAGGGTGAGCATTAAAAAGTAGAATCCGCTCACCCGGTTGCAGAAAAAACCGACAACGGCGGCGACGACGCCTGACACGATCAGCCCGGCCAACAATGAGACAAACAGGTTGGGGGATATGTGAATCGCAAACAGGCTTGTGGTGTAGGCCCCCACACCGAAATAGGCGGCGTGTCCCAACGAAACGAGCCCCGTGTAACCGACCAGAATGTTCAGGCTCAGCGCAAAGATGCCAAGGATCAGAATTTCCGTCACAATACTGACAAAATAGCTGGAAACGGCATACGGAATCGACGCTAACAGCAGAAACAGGATGGCATATCCCAGCCCTCTGCCGATTCGACTGCTCATCCACTCACCTGCTTTCCCAGAAGTCCTGTAGGTTTAACGAGCAAGACAACCGCCATGAATCCAAAGATGATGATCAGGCTGAGCTGCGGAAACATCACCTTGCCGAACGTCTCGACCAGACCGACAACGATGCTGGCGACCAGGGTTCCGGTGATCGATCCGAGACCGCCGACGACGAGGATGACCAGGGAAAGGATCAGGATCTCAAACTCCATACCCGGCGAAAGCCCCAGAATCGGTGCGGCTGCAACACCGCCCAGCCCCGCCAGCAGACCGCCTACAGCAAAAACGATCGTGTAGACCAGTTTGATATTGATCCCCAGCCCGCTGACCATCTCCTTGTTGCTGAGGCCGGCGCGGATGATCGCACCCCAGCGTGTTTTTTCCTGCAGCAACCACATGATCAAAGCGATGGCAAACCCTCCGGCCATCACCAGCAGCCGGTAGAGCGGAAACGTCTGTCCGAACAGTTCGACAGATCCGCTCAGCCCAATCGGCAGCGGCAGGGATTGGACATTCGAGCCCCAGATCCAGCGCACCAGGTCGTGCAGCATGTAAGCCAGTCCAAACGTCAGCAGCACCTGGGACAAATGATCCAACCGATAAGTGGGACGCAGCAGTCCTACTTCCAGCAGTAAGCACAAAAGAGCTACCAGCACAGGCGCTACCAGCAGGGCGGTGACAAAATCGCCCGAGACGTTCCTGGTAATGGTGAGGGCCAGATAGGCCCCCACCATATACAGTGAACCGTGGGCGAGGTTTAACACGCCAAGCATACCGAAGATCAGCGACAAGCCGCTGGTGATGAGAAACAACAGCAAACCATACGACAATCCGTTCACCAACTGGATCGCAATCATGTCCAAGGACACCCAACTCCTTCGTCCGTTCTCAAACTCCGTGCGGCCACTGTCACTTTCCAGGATCCTTGAATTCCCCAATCGTCTTCATTATGGAATTCTCCGTTTTGCCGTCTTTCAGTTCCGTCTTGATCAGGTACATGTTTTGGATGATGTTGTGGGTTTCTTTGTCAAACTTGATCGGTCCGCGCGGGCTGACAATCGAGACATCACCGAATGCTTGGGCGACTTTTTGCTTGTTGGAGGTATCCCCATTCAGATTCTTCAGTACTTCGACGATGATCCGAGCGGCATCATATCCTTCCACCGATTCGATGCTGGGACGTTCCTTGTACTTTTTCTGGTAGGCCTCGGCAAACGCCTTGTTTTCCGGCGTGTCCAGGTTATAATCCCAGAACATTGTGCTGAGGATACCGACCGGCGAATTGCCTTGCGCCGGACGAATGTTCTCGGCGTTTAACCAGCCGGAACCGATTAATGGAATCTTCCCTTTCAGCCCATACTGTTCGTATTGCTGAACGAAACGTACCGCATCGCTGCCGGCAAAAAACGCATACACCGCTTCCGGCTGGGCGCTCTTGATCTTGGTCAGATAGGAGGCATAGTCATTCGAGCCGAGCAGCGGATAGACTTCCCCGACGATCTGTCCACCGGCCGCCGTATAGGCCTCTTTAAAAGCGTTTACAACCTCGTGCCCGAAAGCGTAGTCGGCCGCGGTCAAATATATCTTTTTGCCAACGTTCTCATAAGCCCATTTGCCCATCGAGTAACCGATCTGCCAGGAGCTGAACGAGGATCGCCAGATGTAGTCGCTCCGTTTGCTGCGAGTCAAGTCGTTGCCGCCGGCGTGTGAAACCAGAAACGGGATCTTTTTGCTCTCGACCTCATCACGCAGCGCGTAAGCGACAGCCGTACTGACCGGTCCGGTGAGAATATCGATCTTGTCTTTTTCCACCAGCTTGCGCAGTTTGCGCAAGGAGGCCTGGGGATCGTTCTCCTCGTCTTCCTTGATCAGTTCGATTTTCCTTCCCGCCACCTGCCAATTCACACTGTCAAAATAGAGTTCCATTCCGCGCGTCAAATTTTCTCCCAGCGAGGCGTAGACGCCGGAATAAGGCAAAACCGCTCCAATTTTGACAGGCGCTTTGCCGGATCCGCTGTCGCCACCCGGATTTGCGCTGCCGTTCGTTCCGTTGGAAGGAGTCGTTGATCCGCAGGCGGTCATCCACGTAACGCTTGCCACCAGTAAAGAGATGAAGGTAAACCGCAATTTTTTCACACTTCTCACCCCATCATTTTTTTTTGAAATGACACATTTGATTCTGTTGCTGCAAACCGATTCTGTCTGCTCACCCGCTTTTTAATTATTTGTAATCGTGTAAAACTTCTGTAAATTTAGGCCGTGAGCCGGACGCTTTCTTTATTGCTGCTGCCTCGCGTCCGATACTCGTCATTCATGTGATTCGCGAAAAGGCGGCGATCCGCCCAGTCTGAAGCGATCAGGAACGGGGGCTGTCGAGGCTTTCCTCTCACCTGTTGGCCCAAATCGGTTGACGCTTTTCCAAGAACGATGCAAGCCCTTCCTGTGCGTCATGGGTCTGGATCAGTTCTTGCAGGTAAATTTGTTCCACCTTGCCGATAGCACCGGCAAACGAGGAGGCAAGCGCTGCACGCACTGCTTTTCGCGTCAGCGAGAGCGACAACGCGCTTTTCTTACGCAGCTTTTCAATCAGTTCGGCAAGCGTTGCTTCCACCTGATCCGCTGCGACAACGCGATTGACCAGCCCCCATTCATACGCTTTCCGGGCGTCGATCATGTCTCCTGTAAGGAGCAGTTCCATCGTTCGGTTCAATCCTGTCATCCATGGAAACACCACGGCCGATACAGGCGGAAACAGTCCCAAGTTAATCTCCGGCTGACCAAATGCAGCCGATTCGCTTGCAATCACGATGTCGCAGAACGTGGCAAGTTCACATCCCCCGCCAATGGCCGGTCCCTCCAGGACGGCGATCGTCGGGCACGGAACTTTTAGCAACAGATGAAACATCTTGTGAAACAGATGGATCATCGGCTCCACTTTTTCGCCGAGATGGTTCTCAACTGCAACCCCGACGAAAAACGCCTTGCCTTCGGCGCGGATCACCAGCGCGTTGACATCTTGCATTTTGGTGAGAGACGAGAGCGCATCTGCAATCTCCTGCATCATTTCCATGTTCATGACGTTGAGCGGTGATCGCCGCAGGCTGAGAGTGGCTACTCTGTCCTCGACAGAAAACTGGATCGTCCGGTAGTCGTTCATCTTCTCACCCTTTCTCTCTCCATCTGAACGGCCGGCTGGATGACCCGGTTTGCCTTGACATCATACAAACCAAGCGGAATCAGCCGCAATCCCGGCAAGAAGTCACATGTCAAAAACAACAAAGTATAGAGAATGTCATGATAGGGGTAACCCCGTTCCTGCAAGGCGGACAACAGCTGGCGCTGGTATTCCACCGCTGTAGCAAAAGAAGTGTCGGTGGTCATCATGCCCGTCAGCGGCAGCGGGATTTCCAAAACCACCTCGCCCCGGTCAACGACGGCCACTCCCCCGCCCAATTCGTGCACTCTGGCGGCAGCTATCGCCATCGAGACAGGGTCACGGCCGATAACGAGCGGATGTGTGGTCGTGTTATAAGTGCTGGCCATCCCGTCGAGGGTGGTTGCGAAATTCTCCAACAATCCCCGCGCCACCCATCTGCCGTGGCGGTCGATCAGGCAGGCCAGCAACAAGCCGGGCTGCTGCGAAATATCGGCAAAACCATCCCTCACGGGCAAGTGGATCGATTTGGGTTGGGTGATCACCGTACTGCGAAAATGGATCACCGGCACCGGCTCATCCGGTGATGTGTGCGGATAGCGGTAGAGATCGGGATCTTGCAGGAATGATTTTTGAATCGAAAATGCAGGGCCCGCCAGGTATTGGCTCCAATCGATCGAGGGCGGCGTAACCAGAAGATTGCCATGTTCAGCCACGACACGCCCGCCGCAGATCACGAGCTCCGGGCGGAAATCGACCAGATCCGGCAGAACCAGCAGATCGGCGCGGCGGCCGGGTGCGATTCCCCCAATCTGATCATCCAGCCGCAGGTACGTTGCCGGATTGATCGTCGCCATCTGGATCGCCTGCATCGGCGCAACACCCAGTTCCACCGCTTTTCGGACCAGCCCGTCGACGCATCCTTCTTCTTCAATGTAGGCCGGATGCGGACCGTCTGTGGTCATCAGAATGCGCTGTGTCTGGATATTGGCTTCCGTGATCAGCTTGACGACCTCTGGAAAATCGGGCCGCAGCGAACTGTTCCGCAGCGTCGTCCACATGCCCAATCGCAACCTGTCCAGCGACTCCTGCGCCGTGATCGCTTCGTGACAGGCACTCACCCCGGCGGCGACGATCGCGTTCAATTTTTCATACGAACAGCCGGCGGTATGACCATCGACCACTTTTCCCAGCCGTTTTGCATACTCGACCGTTTGGATGGCGAAGGGATCCCCGTTATACAGCAGGGGCCAGCGCGTGACTTCAGCGGTACCCGCCACCTGTTCGAGTTCAAGCAGACGCTGTACCTGTTCCGGAGCAAAATAGTCCCGCTCGCCGACGTAATCGGCCTGCGAAACGATCCGTGCCAGCCACAGATGATTGATGGGCAGCACCTGCAGATCCCGCACCATTTTCGCAAATCCTTCCACTTCCATGTGGAGATAGAAAAACAGATTGTCGTTGACGATCGTGGTGGTACCAAGGGAAAGAACCTTGACCGCAAAGCTTACAGGGTTGTAAATTACCCACGGATGTGCGTGCGGTTCGATAAACCCGGGTGAAATATACTTGCCGTTCGCATCGATCACTTGTGTCTGATCGCCGATCGCCGCTTCGCTCCCACCCACATAGGCAATCCGGTCCCGGTAGACCGCCACGTTTTGTTTCATGAATTCTCCCGAATAGACGTTGATGACCGTTCCGCCTTTGATATACAGATCGGCGGGCCGGCTGCCTTGTGCCACTTCGATCAGTTCATAGCTCGTTGCCCGCGATTCCAATCCAGCCCCTCCTCCAGTTTCATGAAACACATCCACCCGGCATGTTCGATCGGCCCGTTGCCTCCCGCACTCGCGTGCGGCAAACAACCTTAATCGAGCGCAGGCACTTGTTCGAGCGGCCGGCCGTTCAGTGCAGCCTCCGCAATGAGGCAAGACAATACCGGTCACTCCGTCCAACCGATATTGCCTTGTTGCCCCGCGCTGCCTGTTTCCCGTTATACTCCCTTCCACTGCGGCGCACGCTTC
>NZ_AQXL01000067.1 GCF_000376225.1 Effusibacillus pohliae DSM 22757 | reverse complement strand
ATTGTCGTTACGATACGGATCATGATACGACAATCATCCGAAGAATCCTCCGACATTGAACATGACAAAAAACCGCTCACTCGCCGCCAAATAGCGTGAGCGGTAACAATATACATGGCGATGGATGATCCCATCCCGCTCCAGTTCACGCAATTGTTGCGTCAACATTTTCGGATTGATCTCGGGCATTTCGCGCTTTAATTCGCCAAATCGTTTCGTTCCCTCTTGCAGATGGCACAGAATAACCGGTTTCCACTTGCCGCCGATGACCTTTAACGTGGTTTCCACCGCCCGTCTAAATGCTGCGTCTCCCATGTGGAAGCCTTCCTCCCTTCACTATCCTTTTGGATACTAAATTACAGAAAGGTATGTACTTGCTCCAGACTATAAAATGCTCAATAATTACGATATCGTTCATTATAACTTATATCCATTATATCCATGGCGCTATAATCACTAGAGTAACAAGAGCCTGTAACGGACAAAAGGAGGATCCTTATGAAACTGAGAGTCTCAGCAGTCCAATACCATCTTCATTCGATACAAAATTTCGAAGAGTTTGCCAAGCAAGTGGAACATTATGTGAAAACAGCCGAGGAATTTGCTGCGGACTTTGTTTTGTTTCCTGAATTTTTTACCACCCAATTAATGTCGATCGGGAATCATCAAGGGCAATCCTTGTCGATCCAAGACCTGCCTGATTTCACAGAGCAATATCGTTCTTTATTTACGAATCTGGCCAAACAAACCAACATGCATATCATCGCGGGAACCCATGTCATCCGGAAAGGAGACAAATTGTATAACGTCGCTCATTTGTTCTATCCGGACGGCAGAGTCGCCGAACAGCCGAAGCTGCACATCACGCCAACGGAGGTCAAGGAGTGGAACATGACCCCCGGCGAAAGCATTCAAGTATTCGAGACCGAGAAGGGCACGATTGCGATGCTGACCTGTTATGACATTGAATTCCCTGAAATCGTTCGAATCGTCAGGGCCAAGGGAGCGGATGTCATTTTCTGTCCTTCTTGTACGGATGACCGTCACGGGTTTCACCGGGTGCGGTATACCAGTCACGCGAGAGCAGTGGAAAATCAGGTATACGTGGTGACGACAGGTACTGTAGGCTCCCTTCCCACTGTCGATTTTATGCGGGCGAATTTCGGGCAAGCAGCCGTCATCACCCCGAATGATATTCCCTTCCCGCCCCGTGGCATTTTAGTGGAAGGGGAAATCAATCACGATATGGTGGTGACTGCTGATTTGGATCTGGAACTGTTGTATCAAGTTCGTGAGAGCGGTTCGGTGACGACTTGGCGCGATCGCCGGACAGACCTTTATCCCGACTGGAAATGAAAATCGGGTAGCTTCTGCATGCGAGGAGGGATTGAAATGTATCGGAAAGAGTTGTTTGTATTCGATCAGGATCGCCCGGTTCCGGCAGTGATTCGAAATTATCAGGCACAGGATTTTGAGAGTCTGATTCGTATCCAGCAGGAAAGCTTCCCTCCGCCGTTTCCGCCTGAATTATGGTGGAACACGGAGCAGTTGAAAAACCATGTGACTCTGTTTCCAGAGGGAGCCTTATGCGTCGAGGTGAACGGTGTAGTAGCTGGCTCGATGACAGGTCTGCTGGTGGACTTTGATCCCAACCATCCGGAACACACATGGGAAGAAATAACGGATGGCGGATATATCCGCAACCATAACCCGAACGGAAACACCCTTTACGTCGTCGACATCAGTGTGCGCCCCGCCTATCGAAAATTGGGTTTGGGAAAATGGCTGATGCTATCCATGTATGAAGTGGTCGTTCACAAGGGGTTGGAACGCTTGTTGGGCGGGGGAAGAATGCCCGGCTATCACAAAAAAGCGAATGAGATGACAGCAGAACAATATCTGAAAGCTGTGGTGAAAGGCGAACTGAAGGATCCTGTGATCACCTTCCTGCTTCGCTGCGGCCGTACCCCCGTCCGGGTGATCCCCAACTATTTGGAGGATGAAGAATCCTGTAATTACGGCGCGCTTATGGAATGGAAAAATCCTTTTTCTCCCATACAATCACAAAAAAGGAGTATGATGTAGATGGAATATCGGAGAATTGTAGGTATCGAAGACCCATTGTTTAAGAAAATGCACCGGTTGATGCAGGAAGTATTCCCACCGGAAGAAGTGTTGGCCTTCGAGCTTTGGAAAGAGCCGCTGGAAGATCCGGGAATTCGCGTGTTTGCTGCCGTTCATGAAGGAGACGTGGTGGGAGCAACCGAATACCGGTATTATAAAGATATGAATGTTGCGATGACCGATTTTACGATCATTGGAAAACCGGGATTGGGAATCGGCCGTTTCCTGTTCCGCAAGCGGCAGGAGGATCTGCTCGCTTTGGCTGCGGCCAACGGAAAGCAGCTATACGGGATTTTTGCCGAAATTTATGATCCTTATCGGGTTGCGGAGCATGAATTTGGCGGGGTCAAGCCGATGGATCCATTTGTGCGTCGTGAAGTCTTGTCACACCTCGGCTTCAAGCGTCTGGATTTTCCTTATGTGCACCCATCCTGGAAGAATGATGGGGAGGCGGTAACAGGACTCGACCTTTGTTTTCTCCCGATGGACGATCAGATCGACCAACTGGAAGCGGATCTTGTCGTGAAGTTTTTACGGCGTTATGATTCGGTTCTGTCCAACAAACCGAAGTCCTGGTATGAAATGATTGAAAATCTGGAAGCGAAAGATGCGATTGCGTTATTGCCCATTTGATCCTATCAATCAATCGATTGTCGGATTTGTTGAAGGAGTTTTCGCTTCATGTCCACCATCACCGACGCGGAACTGTTGCAGCGTCTGCAACAAAAAGACGGGACTGCGCTGGAGGAGCTCTATGAGCGCTACGCATCCCTGACCTATTCGTTGGCGCTGCAAATCACGAAAGAACCGGCGCTCGCACAAGAAGTGGTGCAAGACACGTTTACAAAAATCTGGGTAGCGCCGGAACTCTACAGTGTGGAACGGGGACGGTTTTCCAGCTGGCTTTTGACGGTCACACGGAATCTGGCGATCGACGCGCTGCGCCAACGGGCCAGAAAAAACCGGTTTTCCGTCGTGCCGCCGCTCCAACAAGACGACGCGCTGCATGCATCACACGATGTTTCCGGTGCTGTTGCCCAGAAGGAATTGGCGGCTGCCGTCCGGGCCAGCCTGCACCGGCTGAAACCGGAACAGCTCGCCATCCTGCAGCTGGCCTACTGGGAAGGGTATGCGCTGTCGGAAGTGGCGGAGCGGCTCCGCCTGCCGCTCGGGACGGTCAAGAGCCGGTTGCACGCCGCGTTGAAAACGCTGCGGAAACACCTGCAAGAATGGGAGGAGGAAAGACGATGATTCAACAGCCAGACCGCCTCTGTTCCGATTGTCTTTCCTATTTGCTCGGCGAATTGCCGGATGCGGAACGGGTGATGTTTGAAGAGCATCTGCGCGATTGCCCCGCGTGCCGTCAGCACATCGCCGAGCTGCAACCGGCGTTGGCCGCGCTTCCCTATGCAGCAGATCGGGCGGCGGTTCCGAACGATCTGAAGCAACGCGTATTGCAGTCCGCCTTCGAGGCAAAACCGCCCGCAGCCCAACATGCTGCAATGCAGACATTCGCTCCACCGTCCACATCCGCTTCCGTCTTGCAGTCCGCCTGGCAATTGTTTCTCGCCAACCCGTACGGTAAACTGGCAACCGGGCTGGTGACCGGTTTGACGGCCGCCTTGGCCGTGTCCGTCTGGCAGATCCATGCGTACCGGCAATTGCTGTCGATCGCCCCGCTATCTGCGGCGCCGCCGACCCAGGTGGAACGCTCCTTCCCGCTTTATGCAACGGGGGAAAATTCGGCCGCTGCCGGCGTTGCCTATCTGGCGGAAACCCCGAACGGCGTGCAGCTGATCGTGCAAGTGCACAATGCCCCGCCATTGACCGGTGAGCAGGCGTACCAGGTCTGGCTGCTGAAAAACGGCCAACGGCAAAACGCCGGCACATTTCGTGTCAACGAAAAAGGCGACGGCGTACTGGTCTATGCGGCGGGCAACAAGCCCGATTTTGACAATATCGGCATCACCAGGGAACCGGACGCCAACGGCACATCGCCGCGCGGCCCGAAGGTGCTTGGGACGAAAAAATAGTTCCGGTTACCTGCGATCGTCTTTTACTTCTCGATCACCCGAAGCTTCGTCAGCTTCGGTTTTATTTTTTTCGTGCCGTGTTTTGATTGAAACGTAATCTCCAGCTCCAGTTCGTCGTCTTTGCCGCTCATGTCCATGATGACGCCGACACCCCACTGCGGGTGCCGTACGCGCAGGCCGATTTCCCAACGCGGGACGACCTGAAAGTCGCCGCCCGATTTTTCCACCAGTTCTTCCGGAATTTCCGTCAGAAAGCGGGACGGCTCGTTCATCTGCACCTGGCCGAAAATCGTCCGTTCCGTACAATAGGTGATATGCAGCTTCTCCTGCGCCCGCGTGATCGCCACATAGCAGAGGTTGCGCTCCTCCTCGATCCCCTCCGGCGTATCCAGCGACCGCTCATGCGGAAAAATCGACTCCTCCGCCCCGACGAGAAACACAACGGGAAATTCCAACCCTTTCGAGGCGTGCATCGTCATCATATGCACCGCGTTGTCCTTTTTGCCGATCTCCTTGTCCGCATCGGACAAAAGCGACGTTTCCGCCAAAAAATCGGCCAATGTGCCGCGCCGCCGCCTATCAAACGCACGGGTGACGGTCAGCAGCTCGTCAATGTTCTCCAGCCGGTTTTGGTCTTCCTCTTTCGGACTGATCGCGTACATCTCCCGGTAGCCAGTTCGCTTTAACACTTCCTGTACAAACTCGGTGACGGTCAGCCCTTCCTGCAGGAAGTGGAGATCGGTCATCAGCAGATGGAATGTTTTCACCGCGTCGGTCGCCTTCACGCCGAGATCCGCCTCCTCCGCCCTCCCCATCGCCTCCAGCAGCGTCAGATCGTTGTCGTGTGCGAAATCGAGCAGTCGCTTGATCGTCCCCTCGCCGATGTTGCGCTTGGGCACATTGACGATCCGAAGCAGCGAGATTTCATCCTGCGGGTTGGAGATCGCCTTCAGATAGGCCATCACGTCCTTGATTTCCCGCCGGTCGTAAAACGTCATCCCGCCGATGATTTTGTACGGAATCGCCGCCTGCAGGAACGCCTCCTCAAGTGCCCGCGACTGGGCGTTGGCCCGGTAGAGCACGGTGCAGTCGCGGAACTGTCCGCCTTTACCCACATGCTCCTGGATCTTCGCGATCACGTACGCCGCTTCGTCCGCCTGGTCGAGCGCCGCGTAGATCGAGATTTTTTCCCCTTTTCCTTTGGCCGACCAGAGATTTTTTTCCTTCCGCCGCGTATTGTGGCGGATCACCGCGTTGGCCGCGTCGAGGATCGTGCCGGTCGAGCGGTAATTTTGCTCCAGCTTGATGACGCGCGCGTCCGGATAGTCCCGTTCAAAGTTCAGAATATTGGAAATGTCGGCTCCCCGCCAGCGGTAAATCGCCTGATCGGAATCGCCCACCACGCACAGATTGCGGTATTTGCCCGCGAGCAGGCTGACCAGTTTGTACTGTGCCCGGTTGGTGTCCTGGTATTCGTCGACGTGGATGTAGCGGAACTTCTCCTGATACGCCTCCAGCACATCCGGTTGCTCTTCAAACAACTGCACTGTCTTGAAAATCAGGTCATCAAAATCGAGCGCGTTGATGCTGTTCAACTTGTACTGGTACTCGCGGTACACGTTGGCCGCTGCCGTGTCCAGCAGGGACCTGCCCGCCCGCTGCCTGAACTGGTCGGGGCCGATCAGTTCGTTTTTGGCGGCCGAGATTTTCCAGTGGATCGCGGCGGGGTCAAATTTTTTCATGTCGTAGTTGAGATCCAGCATGCACTGCTTGATCGCCGCCATCTGGTCGTCTGTATCGAGGATCGAAAAATTGCTTTCATACCCGAGCCGTTGCGCTTCCCGCCGCAAAATCTTGACGCACATCGAATGGAACGTGCTCATCCAGATGTCGCCCGCCTGCTCCCCGACCAATTTTTGCACGCGTTCGTTCATTTCTTTCGCCGCCTTATTGGTGAACGTGATCGCCAGAATGTTCCATGGCTGCACGTGATGATGCGCCATCAGATAGGCGATGCGGCGGGTCATCACGCTGGTCTTGCCGGACCCTGCACCAGCCAGGATCAAGAGCGGTCCCTCGGTCGTCTCCACCGCTTGCCGCTGCTCCGGATTTAACCCCTGCAGAATCGAATCGATTCCCAGCAATCTACCACCCTCCGTCCAAACCAAAATGCCACGTACTAGGGTACCACGCCGGAGCGCCCGAGAAAAGGGCAAAAAGGAGCAAGCAGCGGAAACTCGGCTAAAACCGCCCGCGTCCGTGCGGGCAACGCCGAGTTGATCGTCCATGATCAAAAAATGCGGCCGTCACCTGTCCGCATTCCGAACAAAATGTTGTATAATAGTGCAAGTGCAGGGAAGGGAGAGAACCATGAAAGAGTTTGTTTATAATGTGTTGTCAGTGCTCACAGATCTCGGTTACATCGGCGTTGCGATTGGCCTGATGATTGAAATTATCCCGAGCGAAATCGTGCTCGCTTACGGCGGCTATCTGGTGTCGCTGGGCAAAATCAATTTTGCCGGGGCTGTCGTGGCGGGGACGATCGGCGGCGTGCTGGCCCAATTGTTTCTTTACTGGGCGGGCTATTACGGGGGAAGGCCATTTTTGGAGAAATACGGAAAGTATGTGTTCATACATAAAAAACAGATCGACATGGCCGAACACTGGTTTCACAGATACGGACCCGGCGTGATTTTCACGGCGCGGTTCATTCCGGTCGTGCGCCATGCAATCTCGATTCCGGCGGGCATCGCCAAAATGCCGTTCTGGAAATTTACCGCTTACACCACGTTGGCGATCCTGCCCTGGTCGATTTTCTTTCTTTATCTGGGCCACCAACTGGGCAGCAACTGGAAAGAAATCAACGAAATCGCCAAGCCTTATGTGCAGCCAGCGATGATCATTGCGCTCGTCCTGACCGGGCTTTATATTCTCTACAGCATCTACAGAAAGAAAAAGTCGCCACATCGCCCAGCATAGCGAGACCTGGCGCAATAGCCCACCCCCCCACTAAGTGCAAGCACTTAGTGGGGGCCCCAAATGCGGCGTGTTCGGCATTCGCACATCCATGTGCGCCGCAACGCCGAGTTGATCCATGATCAAAAAACTTGCCCCGCTGCGAGGCAAGTTTTTTCTTTTTTGCCAGATGTTACAGATTGATCGACACGTTATGTAAACCATACAGTAAGATCAGAAAGCAAATAGTAGCTCGGAATTAGAGAGATGAATCCGAGTCTGGACAAGGGGTGAATGGGTCAAAAATCGCCTATTTTGTTAACCTTGGAAAGCCATTTTCAAAAAATGGGCATGCCAAATAACCCGACAATATCGGGTTTTTAAAAAATATGGAAAAGGCCTGTGACTATGCAGCTAATTGGCTTGCAAACCATTCGTCCAGTGAAGGAAGGTTCGCTTTTCTTGCTTCTTCCAACCATG
>NZ_AQXL01000066.1 GCF_000376225.1 Effusibacillus pohliae DSM 22757 | reverse complement strand
TACCTGTGGTTGTATCGCACAGGACGGGAAGGTCCGGCGATCGTGCTCTACGAGTACCAGGAAACCCGGGGCGGGCATCACCCGCGCAACTTTTTATCCGGTTTTCGCGGCTACCTGCATGTCGATGGGTACTCGGGTTATCATAAGGTAGCCGGTGTCACGCTCGTCGGGTGCTGGGCACACGCCCGACGCAAGTTCGATGAGGCACTGAAGGCATTGCCGGACGGCAAGCAGAAGGCAGCCGTCACCGCGCGTGAAGGACTGGACTTCTGCAACCGTCTGTTTGCCATTGAGCGTGACATCAAGGATGCCTCGCCTGAAGAGCGATTCAAAATCCGAACCGAGCGCAGCCGCCCTGTAGTGGATGCTTTTTTGGCATGGCTTCGTGCTCAGAAATCCAATGTTCTGCCGAAGAGTCTATTGGGAACGGCGATTCACTATTGCCTGAACCAATGGGAGAAGCTTGAGGCATTTTTGAAGGACGGCCGGCTGGAATTGGATAATAACCGGAGTGAACGCTCCATCAAGCCGTTTGTGATGGGCAGAAAGAACTGGCTGTTTAGTAACACACCGCGAGGAGCGAAAGCGAGTGCGACCATCTACAGCATCATCGAAACGGCGAAGGAAAATGGTCTCAACCCGTTTCAATATCTGACCTGGCTGTTTGAAGAGCTCCCGCAGTTGGCTGATCTGAAAGATCCAACGGCATTAGATCACTTTCTTCCTTGGTCAAATTCACTGCCGGCAAAATGCCGAATGGTTCAATCATAGATTACCAGAGTCCCCATCGAATACATAGGTGGGGACTTTTTTACGCTTACTGGAGAGTCGCTTGATGACTTCTTAAGACAGATCGAAACAACTATTAGCGGGAAATTTGCTAAAGAGGAAATTTTGGAAACCTATTTTGAACATCTAAGGTCAAACTATGATCAAAAAGTGCGTATCTTCTCGGATGTGAAAGCTGGGTTGGAACATTTGAAAGCCGCAGGATATCGCCTTGGAGTTGTAACCAATCAAAAGCGTGAATTTACCGTTAGGGGATTAGAGCTCGGGCAGATTCTTCCTTTCTTTGACACTATCGTCACTTTGGATGATGTAAAGGAAGGGAAACCGTCTCCGCAGCCGGTTATACAAGCTATGGTCCGAATTGGAGCAAAGCCGGAAGAAACTCTAATGATCGGTGATTCCAAGTATGATGTGTTGGCGGCTTCTGCTGCCAAGGTAAAAAGTGCAGTACTCGAATGGTATGGTAAGGCTGATTGGAAAGTTGTAGTTCCTGATTACCATTTTGATAATTTTTTGGAGTTCATGCATGAACTTGCAACTGTTAAAAGACAATCCTTCTGGAAGGCAGAAGTCACCCTGCATGGGTGATGCTGTCAGTGATACTAAAAAAGGATGTGAATCCTAATGGCGCAAGTGGAACTCAGACAGATCGTGAAATCTTTCAATAACCAAACCGTGATCAAAGGGTTGGATTTAACCATACCAAATGGTTCATTTACTGTGCTCGTGGGGCCGTCTGGCTGTGGAAAATCGACAACACTTCGTATGATCGCCGGTCTTGAACAGCCTACAAGCGGCGAAATCCTGATCGATAACCGGAATGTCAATCAATTGGAACCCGGAAAACGGGATATCGCAATGGTTTTTCAGAATTATGCCCTTTACCCAACAATGACCGTCAAAGAAAATATTGAATTTGGTCTAAAGAACCGGAAAGTACCAAAACAAGAGAGAAATAGGTTGATTGCGGAAATAGCGGAAGTTGTGGGACTTTCCGATTATCTCGACCGAAAGCCATCCGAATTATCCGGGGGCCAGCGGCAACGTGTAGCTCTTGCACGCGCCATGGTGAAAAAGCCCAAGGTCTTTTTAATGGACGAACCTCTCTCCAATCTTGACGCTCAGTTGCGCCAACAAATGCGGATTGAATTAATGGAGTTGCACAAAAAATTAGGTACTACATTTATCTACGTGACACATGATCAGGTGGAAGCTATGTCGATGGGCGACCAGATCGTCATTATGAATAAGGGCGAACTTCAGCAGGCTGCAAGCCCTATGGAAGTCTATCATCAACCGGCCAACCGATTTGTTGCCGAATTTATCGGGAGCCCACCGATGAATATTATTTGGACAACCGGGTTGAACCTGAAACTGTTGAAACCCGCTCAAGTTCACGCAGTGGGAATCCGACCGGAAAAAATCCGGTTGCATCGTATGGGCCAGAACATATCTGAGGAACAGTCGATTGTTTTGAATGGAACTATTATTGCTCGTGAGATGTTGGGAGCGGAGACACTTTATTACGTGGACACATGTATTGGACGTCTAAGTGTAAAGTGCTATGGTGACAGTTTCTTTCCGGATAAAATCCAAGTGGAATTGCCGTATGAGGATCTTCATTTCTTTGATATGGCGGGAAGTCGGATTCCCAGCCCCGCTGTAAATGTTTTGCCGGAAACGGAGAGTGTACTCCTGTGATTCGACGACTTTTGCCTTACCTGTATACGACTCCGGCCCTTGTGATTTTCCTGTTGTTTTTTATCTATCCGATTTTTTACATGATCTATTTGAGCTTCACTTCCTGGAATTTGATCAGCCCGACGAAAACGTTCATTGGATTTGAGAATTATAAAGAGCTATTTCGGAGTCACGATTTTCTGCAGGTATTATCCAATACAGTTCTGTATACTGTATTCACCGTTTTGATCTCACTGGTTATTTCGCTCTTATTGGCTCTTTGGCTCAATCGAAAAGGCAGGCGGTACAGTTTTTTGCAGGGAGCGATTTTTAGTCCGCATATTATCTCGCTCGTTTCCGTGTCTCTCTTGTGGATGTGGATGATGGATCCGCAATATGGATTGTTAAACTGGGTGTTTTCCTTATTTGGGCTTCCCACGTTGAAATGGCTGGCGGATACAAAATCGGCCATTTATGCTCTGATTCTCGTCAGTGTCTGGAAGATCGTCGGATATAACACGCTGATTTTTATCGCCGGTCTGCAGAGTATTCCAACAGAAATTTACGAAGCCGCTGAACTGGATCAAACACCCTGGTGGCGCAAGCTCACACGAATTACAATTCCGATGCTGTCACCGACACTGTTCTTTCTGCTCATCATTAATACGACCGACTCATTTCAGGTCTTTGACACCATACAAATTATGACGCAAGGAGGACCTGTCAACAGCACAAACATGCTTGTCTTCTATATTTATCAAAACGGATTTGATTTCTTTAAAATCGGCTATGCCTCGGCAGCGGGCGTAGTTCTCCTAGTCCTGGTTGGGATCGTAACGATTGTTCATTTTAAGTTCTTGGCAAAGAGAGTCCATTACCGCTAAGTGTCAGGGGGTGATTTCAATGGGGGTTGTGCACAGAGCAATTAAAATCGTGGAATGGATTGGATTTGTGGTTGTATCTCTGATATTTCTCTTTCCGTTTGCTTGGTTGGTTCTCACTTCCATGAAAAGTCTCGGGGAAGCGGTTGTCTTTCCCCCGAAGTGGCTGCCTTCAACGGTGCACTGGGAAAATTTTGTTCAGGCGTGGCAGTCCGGCCCTTTTATCACTTACTTTTTCAACAGTCTGTTGGTCACGTTGGCGATTCTCTTCTTGCAATTGGTCACGGGCGTGCCTGCAGCATACGCATTTGCCCGTTATCAGTTTAAAGGTTCGAAAGTTCTTTTCGGGTTGACTTTGATCGCGTTAATGATTCCGCCACAGATAACGTTTCTTCCCGTTTTTATTCAGATGAGCGGCTGGGGATTGATTAATACCTATGTACCGTTGATTTTGCCTTATGCGGCAAGCGCTTTTGGAATTTTTCTGCTGCGACAGGCTTTCATGCAGGTACCTGAAGAGGTTCTTGAAGCTGCGCGTCTTGATCAAGCAAGCGAATGGAAAATCATGTGGAAAATCATGGTCCCCATGGCACGGCCGGTTCTCGTCACCTTCGGACTGTTCAGTTTCATTTATCACTGGAATGACTATTTCTGGCCGCTTGTTATGACAAACCAGGATCTTGTGAGAACCCTGCCTGTAGGGATTGCCCGGTTAAAAGCATCTGAAGGAGGTGTTGCCTGGAACATTGTGATGGCCGGCAATATGATTTTGGTTGTTCCGATTCTCATTGTCTATTTGATTGCCCAGCGTCAAATTATCAAAGCATTTGTCTATTCAAGTGTTAAATAACGAATCAAAATAACCGAGTCAAAATATTTACCGGGAGGATCATCTATGAGAAAAGGATTTATTGCAATGTTGGCACCAGTTTTAGTAGCAAGTTCACTCTTATCCGGATGCGGCAGTAAATCGGCGCCTCCCGCGGCAAGTACGGGTGACGGCAATGAGCCTGTCACGATCGATTTCTGGTATTCGCTCAGCGGTAAAAACGGTGAAGTCATTAAAAAGATGGTGGACGAATTCAACCAATCCCAGAAAGAAGTCAAGGTGAATGCCACATTCCAAGGGGATTATTATACAAACCACGCGAAAGTTATGTCAGCCATTGCAGCGGGCAACCAACCGGATGTAACGATGATCGAAGTCGCTTCCGTTGCTTCCTTCGCGAACAACGGGGCGCTTGAAGATCTTACACCTTATATCACAGGCAAAGACGGGATTGATAAAAATGATTTTATCCCCGGTTTGCTTGGCAACTCGACCTGGAACAATAAATTTTACGCTTTGCCTTTTAACCGTTCCACCCCGATCCTTTACATTAACAAAGACAAGCTGAAAGCTGCCGGTCTCGATGAGAACGGACCAAAAACATGGGATGAGTTAGAATCCTTTGCGAAAAAACTGTCCAAAAAAGATACTGAATGGGGCTTTTCAACACCGGTCGATATTTGGTTCTATGAAGCACTAGTAGCGGAAAATGGGGGGGAAATTTTAAGTGAAGACGGCAAGCAGGCGTTAGTGAATTCCCCGCAAGCGGTTGAGCCGATCAAATTCTGGAAGAAAATGATTGATGAAGGTGCTATGAAAATGCCTCCGGGCGCGAAGTACGACGCATGGGAGGTTGCGGAAAACGACTTTATCAACGGCAAAGTAGCAATGATTTTTGATTCTACGGGAAGCCTTAATAGTTTGATGGATAAAGCGAAATTCCGGGTAGGCACAGCCTTCTTGCCGAAAAAAGAAACCTACGGTGTTCCGACAGGCGGTGCCAACCTGGTAATGCTGGCAAAGTCCAAAAAGAAAGATGCAGCTTGGAAGTTCATGAAATGGATGACCGATAAAAAACAAACGATCTTCTGGTCACAACAAACTGGCTATATGCCGGTCCGCACTTCTGCCGTTAACAGCGAGGAAATGCTAAAGTTCTTTGCTGAGAAACCGCAATTTAAAGTGGCTGTCGATCAGTTGCAATACGCACAGCCTCGTCCGGCGGCACCTGGTTACAAGGAATTGCAAGAAGTGATCATGAATGAAATTCAACGTGCGGTCCTCGGTGAAGCAACACCTGAAGATGCAATGAAGACAGCGGTGGAGAAAGCAAATCAATTATTGAAGAAATAAATTGCAAGAGTAAAAGGCCGCGGTTAGACTTCGCGGTCTTTTTCTTGAAAAATGGGAGGCAAAATCAATGAACAATCCATGTATCGCTCATAGAGGGTGGTCCGGCAAAGCGCCGGAAAATACATTTTCCGCAATACGGAAAGCGATCGAACATCCGGATATCGATATGATCGAACTCGACGTGCAAATGAGTCGGGATGGAATTCCTGTTTTGATGCACGATTATACACTTGAGCGGACCACAAATGGATCGGGACCGGTTGGTGCATATACTTTGCAGGAATTGAAAAAGCTTGATGCCGGAGCATGGTTTGGTGAGGAATTTGCCGGGGAAACGATTCCCGCGCTGGAAGAAGTGCTGCAAATGGTGAAGGGGAAAAAGAAACTTAACATTGAAATCAAGCGGGCAGGTGGTATATATCACGGGATTGAGGAACGTGTCGTTGCTTTGGTCCACAAATACGAAATGCAATCATCGGTTATTATAACTTCTTTTAATCACGAAACCATCAGGGAACTATCAAGATTGGCGCCCGATCTAAAAAGAGGTCTCATTATTTACGGCCTGCCGGTGCTCGTTAACGAACAGCTCGAGGCGACGGGAGCAACGATTTTATCAATGTGTTATCCCTATTTAACCAAGGAGTTTGTTTACCCTTTGCTCGACCGGGGGATTGAATGTATCGCGTGGACGATTGATAATCCAGAGCATATGCAACAAGTTGCAATGATCGATGACAGGATCGCCATTTGCACAAACAATCCGGATCGCTGGTTTAATTTGCAGGGAAGAATATGTAGGAACTGCTGAACGGTTCGAAAACCCTTGAACCACAAGGATTTTGGAGTGTTTGTATCGAAATCATGTGCATGGCTTTTGCGTGAAACCATTCAAAAACCGTGCACATGAGGTGGTTAATTTGTATTGGCCCACCGAGCGACAAATTCTTTTGCCGGATGACTTTTTCCTCCCATTTGGTGGGAAGTTGAATAAACAGAACCGTTGGGTCAAACTCGCTCAAATGATCTCCTGGTGGAAAGTGGAGACACACTACGGTGAATGGTTCAAATGCTTCACGAAGGGACAGAAGGCCTACTCCGTCCGTGTAGCACTCGGTGCCCTCATCATTCAGGAGCTCTTGGGTCTAAGCGACCGCGAAACCGTTCGACAGATTACGGAAAACCCCTAACTATCGGGCTCGCAAGCACCATGAAGTCACGACCTGCCTTCACCAGCTGCAAGTTGATTATACCGCAACTGCCCGATTTTCATCATCTGCCGCAGTAGCGGCGTGGGGGCCTAACAGGTGCTCCTTTCTTTGGGTGATGTTGTTTCCGACAAACACCATTCTACCAAAGATTAGGGCACTTTTTTAGCAATTTAAAGCTATGTCACTTTCGAAATTCGGGATTAAATGAGCGAATCGAATGGCTGAAATTTCAGTTGACAAATACATTTATCCTTATCGGCCTGTTGTACCGTTATCAAGTCGGGGGGATCACAGCGGATCGAAAAACACATGTGGTAACAAAGTGAGTCGCATATGGGTATCGCATTTTTGGAGAACAGTTGACCCGGCTTCGACAGTCCATAGATACACAAACCGCCTTCAACCCAAGCGGGACAAGGGTTGAGGCGGTCTGTGGATAACTTGGCGTGTATCTACGTTTTTTGGGGCTTACTTTATCGATATACCCCATATTTTCTGGGGTTCCGGCAATTCGAGAGCAGAAACAATTGCCTGGTGTTCCGATGTAAGTTCCGTGCGTTGCCGTACGGTTCCATCCACCGATTGGTACTCGACCAAGTGGATTTGTTCCATGAGATTACGGAGTTCTCGCCACGTCT
>NZ_AQXL01000065.1 GCF_000376225.1 Effusibacillus pohliae DSM 22757 | reverse complement strand
TGCCGTTGCGATACGTGGTGCGTTCATGGGTTCGCTCGTAGGGTTCCGCTTGGATCTGCTCCGATGCTTGCTTCTGTAAGAGTTGGTTCAAAAACGACTGCATGAGAGATGGAGCCAGTTTGCCATGTGTTGTAAGCAGTTGGTGTAATTCTTCTGCGGAAAGGGTAAGATGGAAGTGAGTCATTTCGATTCCTCCTTGGGATATTGTTGTAGACAAACTCCATGATTCCCAAAAAGAGGATTGAAATGACTCTTCCTATTTCAGATCCTTTTTACACATAATACCGGACACAACTTAAAATCTCGCAAACATCCTTCGCTACAAACCACGGTTCGCCATCCTTAACGACAATTAAAACGCGCCCCGGCCGTTCTGCTCGGCTTGGGGCGCTTTATTTGTTTTCTTGGCTATGCGAATCCTCATCGTCAGATACATACTCGAACAAATCGCCAGGCTGACATTTCAGCGCTTTACAGAGCCGATTGATTTGGTCTATCTCAATCCGCTTTATGGTTCCATGCCAAAGCGCGGAAACAGTATTAGGTCGAATACCTGTCATTTCAGCTAACTTCGTCTGCGTCAGCTTATGTCGGCCCATAAGCTCCGCAACTTTAATCCGGATCATAAAACCCCTCCTCACAATCATTTTAACCACCAACGATAATTTTTGCAAAGATGCGAATAAAATTTATCCTTAGGAGTTGATTAATAACTACAAACGATATAAGATAACCATAGAGGTTGTATTCTAACGAATGGCAGGAGGGATGCCCATGAACGCCCCAACCATCAACTACCACGGTATCGAACATCATCTCATTTTCGACGCTCTACACAACCAGACCGACGGCACCGCATACTTTTTCGCTGACGACGACGGTTTGGTATCAATCCTGCGCTACAACTGGTCATACAGCCGGGCGACAAATCGCTGTGACGTATCTGTCGAGCAAATGTATCTGCCGCGCTTTGTATTCGAAAAAATTAGCCAAACGGAGGTTATGTAAATGGGAAGCAAAGTAATCGAAACGGTATTGACACAAATCAAAGAAAGCCCCGAGTATCAAGCGCTTTGGATCGACATCAGAAACGAAATCCTGGCGAACACCGGCGATATTTCTGCTCTTGAAGATATTGAAGTGCCGGTTGCTGCGCTCGAAACTTTTATCGCCCGCGCCGCGTTCTCTATCGGTTTCAACGCTGCTGTGCGGGTGGGGGTATGCGCTGATGTGTAAAATCACTCGACACGCAATTGAACGTGCGATTGAACGCATGAACGCCAACAGCGAAAAAGACGCGCGCGGCCGGATTCTTTCAGCCTTCCGGCGCGCCAAATATATCGGGAATGTTGAAATGGCTGGGCGGCGCCCGACGCGCATCTTTGTCGATCCGCTCTATAAAATCATTCTGGTTGTGGACGCTAATGTTGACCGGATCATAACCGTTATCAAGCCCAACTTCTCCTATGTGGCGCCCGAATTGTTCGACGACGTGGTTCGAATGCACCTCCAACGCTTGGAGGAGGTCGAAAGGACGCGCGCCGTCAAACTCGACGTAATCGCATGCGAACATCCGCTCATTGAATCCGAATTAAGCGTACTTGACGAAAAGATCCTGCGGACACAGGCGCGACTAAATGCGTTACTTGCGCGGAAAGCCGCCCTTGAAACGATTCTGAACGAGGATCTCGCGGAAATCGCCGAGTTAAACCGGCGCCAACAGCTTCTTGTCAAAAGTCTCGCGAAAGTTTTGCCGGAGCGAGGGAACATCTTAGCGTCCGTTGGGAATGTGTCGTGAGGGGGGGGATGCGCTGATGAATAATTTCGGCGTTGGAAAACTGTTTCGGTGTCCATTTCCTGGTTGCGGATACATCGCCGAATTTATCACGAACTGTCATTGTGTGAATATGCACGGCATGACCAGAAAGGAGATAGTGAGAAGATACGGTAACCCATCAAGTTTAGCTTTCGATTGGAAGGCGATGGAACGTAATTTGGCGACATAAAAATTTTTCACAAAAAGTTCACAAATTACCTGCCACAAATAGAAAAAAATTTACGATATAATATATATACACTCCCGGTGGTGGAGTGTCAGCATATATACCTATATAACGATACAACGCTCCAACACGCCTTCTCCAACATCAAATAAAGTACACCATAAGAAAGTGACTGGTTTTATGATGAGGAGGGGGCGGGGCGGCCTCGGCCCGTTCCGCCGACTGTTGCGCTTGGCGGGCGCGTTCCTTTTCGCGTTCAAGTTCTTGCTCACGTTCTTTGAGCGCCTTTTTGACTTCGCGCAATTCTTTGACTGTCATCTCATCGACGGTTTTTTGTTCGCCGGTGGAAGGGATGATATGTTTTTGCGTGAGAAATTCCGAGCGATCAATGTTTGCCGGAAGTTGCAAGATTTCAAATATCTTTGATACTCCAAATCGGACGACGTCGTCCGATTTGAATTCCTCATAAACCTCTATTAATCTTCTTGCTTGTCTGTCGGTGAAAGAAACATTTTCGCGCAGCCATTTTTCCCATTGACCATGAGTCAAATCCTTTTCTTTGACGTGTTTCAAACGACGACCAATCTCATGAATTGCGTGTCCCGCGATTTGCTTATACGAATTAATTTCCGCCGTAATCACATTCAAATCGTTTGACAATGCCATTACATCACCCATATTCGTTTCCTCCTTTATCGAATCGGCCGGATTTTCGCGACCGTCTTACGCCATGCTTGTTGGCGGTTGCGGAAGATATGGGGGGACGCCCTCGCCGCTCTCCGATCAACTCTTTCTTCCGCCTTATCGCCCGCGCCATCTCCATTGGTGAGAGTTGGCGTCGAACGTCGCGGAGAAGCCGAAACAGACCCGATCAAACAGGCGCGGATTGCGGCGTTTTTGAAGGAGTATTGGGGCGTTCAGCATGGTGGTAACCGCGGATCAAGTCGCCAAAATGGCGATTTGAAAACCACAAGAGATATAGCCGATTTTATAGGCGAATCTAAACGCAATACAGAGCGTCTATTAAAAATTAACGACCTCATCCCCGAAATCCAAGCGCTTGTGTCGGCCAACAGGTTGGGTACGACGGCGGCCGAACAGTTGGCATATTTGACAGAAGAAGAGCAGCGCACGCTTATTGATGTGTTTGGTGCAGAAGCGGTTGGCCGGATTAGCGTTGAACAGTCGAAAGGACAAAATGCCTTTGAAAACAAGTATCCATCGCAGAAAAAAATTACCCTGCGTTTAACGCAGTATCCTAAATATTTCCATTTCCATCGAAAGAAGGGTATTGCCAATGTCAACACCCCCGTTCACTTTTCCATCGAGTGCGACGTCGCACTGTTTCCAAACGAGTTTCCATCGCAGCTATATACGATCAAAACTTGGAAACGTCCAGACGTCTAGACGCTTACCGATTGGGTTTCAATCCCAGTTATACACGATCAAAACTGTAACCACGTGGTTACATGTTGGAAGCCGTACATTGTTTCCATCCCAGCTATATACGATCAAAACCCGATCGGTAAATCGCGCGACGTCGCGCGATTCCCAAATTGTTCGTTTCCATCGTAGCTATATACGATCAAAACCCGTGCGTCCGAACGCATATAACTTGCCCCATTTTTGGGACGACGTCGTCCCCGCCTTCACACCCAAAACCGTCACAAAACCGTTTCTCCGAATTTTGGAAAATTAATTCGGTTTCAATATCAGCTTTTCGGAAATTCCGAAAACCAAATTGTATCTCCGTTTCCATCCCAGTTATATACGATACAAACGAAGCCGGGACACGCATGTCCCGAGTTATGGGCAAAAGACGCCTTATATTTTTTGACCATAACGAAGGGCGTCGGTTAAACCGACACCGTCGAAAAAAGGGTACGCGTTTAATTCGTACCCTTTGGAAATGTAACGACGTCGTTACGGTAAAGTTTTCCGTAACGGACAACGCGCCGACTTTTTACGAGATATAGAGTAGAGGGAATAGAGCGGTCTAGGTTGGCCCCCGAAAAGACTCGGTTTCCCCGACCTCCCCGAGTCCTGGCCGCTCTTGCAAATTTTGCAAAAACGGAGGCGGGCAAAATTCGTTGGAGGGCGATAGGGGAATGGTTGACGAGTTATTAGACTTTGAACGCGCGGCGCGATACGCTTTAACCGGCCGCCAGCGCCAAGTTGTCTGTCTGTATTGCATTCATGGCCTCAAAGCGAAAGAGACGGCGCGACTGTTGCGACTCAAAAACCATTCGACGGTCATTCGAGCGTTGGAAAGCGCGAGAAAGCGCCTTGTCACGCAAATTATGCCGGTCGCAACACGCAACGACGATCTCAAGCATATGGTTTGCGACTCGCGACTTGGCCGGTGGCTGTACGGCGTGGGTACGGGTGTCATTTCGCCGTTTGCGATCATGGACGACTTAACGCTTGCCGAGCTTCAACAGTGGCTCGCAGATAATGATGACTGGAAGATGCGCGACTGGCTGCAGCGGCGTGCGAGCGGCTGGACATATTCGGAGCCAGACGATGACGACGCGCATATCTATCTCGATAAGACATATCGCACAAGGTACGGGCGGGAATATGTGTATACTGCCGAGGATCAGATGCAGCGCCTGAAATCGAAGAATCGGCTGCTGCTGTTTAGCGAGATTGGCGACGAGGCCGCCCTCAAAAAAATTTCGTAGGGACGGCACAAAATGTCGGCTCCCGAATCTTTATTACGGATAGTATCGTTTGTAACAATTTTATGAACTTTTATCGTTTGAGGGTGTAAAACGGTTGATTTCCACAGCTTAGGGTGGAGGATACTATAATTCATCGCCTCAAATGGCGCTTAATTGGGAAAAGACTATCGCCCACACCACACCGGCCGCTTCCGGTCCCCTCGGAGGCGGTCTGTTTTATTTTGGTGCGGTGTTGAGTATTTAAACAACAAAAATCGTGGAGGTGCAAAACAATGCGATTGACGCCAAAAAGTATTCGAATCATCCGAGTCCATTTAGGAATGACGCAGCTTGACTTGGCAAAACTGACAGGCCTCTCGTCTGGCTTTATCAGCGCGATTGAGCGCGAGGACCGAAAAATGCAGCCTCATCACGAAGCCGCGATCCGTCAGGCCTTTGGACTCGATGATGCTACTATCGAAAAGCTACTCTCCGTCAGTAATGACTTACGTATAGCTGGATAGCGTTCGGGGCGCTTTAAAACACAATAATCAAACCTATTATATTTCAAAACGTACAAAAAGGAGTGTTAGGCAGGTATGATGGGCAGTCGTTACTTCTTTTGCTATGACCGTGAGTTGCGGGATTTTCTTACTAAGCAGGGTTTTCGCGATATAACCAAAGCGCTCCATCCTAAGACAATGCGAGTGTTTTGGTTGTTCGAGCGTACACCAAGTTTGACGGCAGCATTAGATGAGTATAACCAGTAACTTAAAGAAAGGGTTGTAAGCATGGAAAAGGTAATAAGCAGGTTATTCGACCTATACTTGATTCAGCACCGCCATTATTTAGTTCAATATCCGGGGGGATATTACATCACAAGAACGCCTGACCAATCGTTCCCGATTCGCAGGTATATGATCGAGGAACATTTGGAGGGCAAGAAAACGCTCGGCACGTTTGCCGGAAAGTATCTAACGAAGTTTATTTGTTTCGACGTAGACTATCGAAACGAAAATATCGCGAAGTGGATCACATACAAAATCGTTGACACACTTGAAAACGCAGGGATTCGCGATTACGCGGTATCATTTTCTGGATCAAAGGGCTACCACATTGACATTTTTCTGAACAAGGCCATCTCGGTGCAGTCAGCGCGCAAATTCTTTGAGTTAGTCGTAAAATTCGCCGAAATTGATGAAGGCGCGGAGGCGGCCGCCCACGGTCAAGTCGAGTTCCGGCCGACCGACAAGCAAGGCGTAAAGTTACCGCTCGGTATCCATCAAAAGACGGGAAACTATTGCGGCTTTTGTCGCATAGAGGACAGATTAAAAGTCATGGATTGCGACGAATCTGTGGCTTTTTTATTTTCACTGAAAAAGATTGATTCAAACGTCGTCCTGGACTTTATCGCGGAAAATGCGCCTACTTACGATCAATATGATGCGGAAGATATGGAGGACGTTGTCGGTAAATACACGCCGCTCTCGACTTACGTAAGCGTAAAAAAGTCCCCACCTATGTATTCGATGGGGACTCTGGTAATCTATGATTGAACCATTCGGCATTTTGCCGGCAGTGAATTTGACCAAGGAAGAAAGTGATCTAATGCCGTTGGATCTTTCAGATCAGCCAACTGCGGGAGCTCTTCAAACAGCCAGGTCAGATATTGAAACGGGTTGAGACCATTTTCCTTCGCCGTTTCGATGATGCTGTAGATGGTCGCACTCGCTTTCGCTCCTCGCGGTGTGTTACTAAACAGCCAGTTCTTTCTGCCCATCACAAACGGCTTGATGGAGCGTTCACTCCGGTTATTATCCAATTCCAGCCGGCCGTCCTTCAAAAATGCCTCAAGCTTCTCCCATTGGTTCAGGCAATAGTGAATCGCCGTTCCCAATAGACTCTTCGGCAGAACATTGGATTTCTGAGCACGAAGCCATGCCAAAAAAGCATCCACTACAGGGCGGCTGCGCTCGGTTCGGATTTTGAATCGCTCTTCAGGCGAGGCATCCTTGATGTCACGCTCAATGGCAAACAGACGGTTGCAGAAGTCCAGTCCTTCACGCGCGGTGACGGCTGCCTTCTGCTTGCCGTCCGGCAATGCCTTCAGTGCCTCATCGAACTTGCGTCGGGCGTGTGCCCAGCACCCGACGAGCGTGACACCGGCTACCTTATGATAACCCGAGTACCCATCGACATGCAGGTAGCCGCGAAAACCGGATAAAAAGTTGCGCGGGTGATGCCCGCCCCGGGTTTCCTGGTACTCGTAGAGCACGATCGCCGGACCTTCCCGTCCTGTGCGATACAACCACAGGTA
>NZ_AQXL01000064.1 GCF_000376225.1 Effusibacillus pohliae DSM 22757 | reverse complement strand
GCTTTTCACCCGTGCGGTTGAAATCGACTTCTCAACAGCTCTGAGCGATACACCTACTGTAAACATGGAACAAAAAAGGGCACATCGCAAAAAGCTTTTTCAGTATAAACATTTAAGTTGAAAGACATATCGGCTATAATAACTATTGAAACCTTTTCGCCTGTCGTCCGTAATATCTATCAGAAACAGCAACATCAATTATAACGGGGGTGTGATCGATGAAACTCTGCTTCAACGAACAAGACCTGATTGATTCGGTTTGTGTATTCACGGCCTGGCGATATGAAAAACGTCCGGAACAGGTGCAGGCGGAACTGTTTTACGAAGAGGGAAAAGGGTTTTCCGCCACTGCATCGGTTGACAATGGGCTTTACAAGTATCCGATCAGTGAGCAGGATCTCATTGATGGGGTTGCCATTTATCTGCGGGACTACCACAACTTTGACCCGCAACGGCTTCTCATTGAACTGTTCTTTGAAGAAGGCAAAGGATTCTCTGCCGAAATTGAAGTGCGATAACGATTGGAGGGATTTTCGATGAAAAAGCTCGTGTCTCTTTTCCTTGCGCTTGCGCTGGTTATGGGTTTTTCTGCGGTGTCGGAAGCGAAATCCTCGACATCCGGTTCATTTAGTGGCGGAGTGAAGTCATCCATCAGCTCCGGCTCCACCTACAAGGGCGATTCCACGAGTCAGTCCGGATCAGGAGTTTACAGTTCCGGTCAAAAGAGCCCTTCGAGCAATGTGACACAAAAACCGTCCACCCCGCAACCGTATCAACAACCGTATCAGCAGCCCAAATCGTCGTGGTTTGGCGGCGGGTTGGGGCATTTTCTGGGTGGGATGGCGGCAGGAGCGCTCATGAGTTCGCTGTTTGGTCACATGCTCCATCCGTTTGGCGGATTTGGCTACGGGTTCTCTTTTTGGGGGCTCTTGTTTGATTTGCTGCTGTTGTTTGTCGGGTACAAATTAATACGTCGGTTGTTCGTGCGATAGTGTGTGAAAAAACTGGGGAGGCTTGGCCTCCCTATCTCAGTTTGTATTTCCTTGAGTAAAAGAAAGTCACTTGACCAATCGGGAAATTCCAGCGGCGAGGTGTGAAATTTAAGTGAATCTGCCAAGATGCTGGAAATCGTGGGCCGAAGTATTACGTGTATCTTTGAAATTGGGGCTTACTTCATTTGGGGGGCCTATTGCCCACTTGGGGTATTTTCATGATGAGTATGTCCGGCAAAGAAAGTGGTTGGATGAACGCAGCTATGCAGACTTGGTTGCTCTTTGCCAGTTCTTGCCTGGCCCCGCAAGCAGTCAAGTAGGTATTGCAATAGGGGTTATGCGAGCAGGGCTGCTTGGCGGTGTTGCTTCGTTCATCGGATTTACCTTGCCATCCGTGATTGTTTTGGTGCTTTTTGCATTCCTGTTGCAAGGTTTCGATGTAGGAAATGCGGGATGGATACATGGTTTGAAGATAGTGGCCGTTGCGATTGTTGCCCATGCAGTGTTGGGAATGGGGCAAAAGCTGGCGCCTGATCGCAACAGGGCAACCATAGCGATGGTAGCGGCGGTCATCTCTCTTTTGTGGCCAACCGCAGTTAGCCAAGTTCTGCTTATTGTTTCAGCGGGAGTTGTAGGATTGTTTCTCTATAAGTCGGAACATACACCTGATCAGCCCAACATTTGTGTTCCAATCAACCGTCATGTGGGGATTGTGTGTTTGGGTTTATTTTTTGGGTTACTGGCTGCTTTGCCTGTATTGCGTGGGTTGACGCAATTTGTATGGGTGAAGGTATTTGACAGTTTTTACAGGGCCGGTTCGCTTGTGTTCGGCGGGGGACACGTTGTATTGCCTTTGCTGGAAAGAGAACTTGTACCGACTGGTTGGGTGAGCAAGGAAGCTTTCCTTGCTGGATATGGTGCCACACAGGCAGTGCCAGGCCCATTATTCACATTCGCTTCATATTTAGGGGCGACGATGGGAGGAGGGTTTGGGGCTTTCATAGCAACGGTGGCGATTTTCCTTCCTGCATTTCTGCTTGTGATTGGAACATTGCCTTTTTGGGACACACTTCGAAGAAAGCCCAAAATTCAAGGAGCGTTAATCGGTATCAATGCGGCTGTCGTGGGCGTTCTGCTTGCGGCTCTCTATAACCCGATTTGGATAAGCTCCATATTGGCGCCGGCCGATTTTGCGCTTGCCACCATCCTATTTGGAATGCTTGTGTTTTGGAAATTGCCGCCTTGGACAGTCGTATTAACAGGAGCGTTGGGCGGAGCGCTGATCTCGTCACTTTAACACTGCATCTTTCGGGAAGGATGCGTCATAGCGATGGGAGCGGGCAATTCGATTTGGGATTTACAAAACGTAAGAAATAGAATAGGACGAAAGACTCATGAATTGGTTGCTTGTAATGTAGTATAAATTCTAATGAAAGTAAAATATTCTCACTGAAAGGGCAAAATCGCCGAAAGGCGATGACGCAAAGCTGCGGGCCTACGGGATGGGGGGAACATCCTATGGCAGCCGGGCCGCCACAGTGGTAGCACACTTCTGTGTCTGCCAAGTGGCAGATTTTATTTTTGTTCAAAAAGGAGTGTGTGGAACAATGAAGAAAAAATTGGTTTGGACAACAGCTCTTGTGATGACACTCGCCCTCTCGCCGGCAGCGCTGATTGCACGGGCGGAAACGGCGACCGCGATCAGCACCGCAACCGGTTCGTCTGTAACGAGTTCTGCCACGACCACGCAGAGTTCTACGTCTACAACTACAACTACAACTACAACAACCGATCCAACGACGAATCCCTCTCAAACATCCGGCTCAACACAATCTTCCACAACGTCTTCCACAACATCCGGAAACCAATCCGATGAGGAAGACGACGACGGGAATGGAAAAAACAAGCAGGATGATGAAGAGAAGGACGATCAGGATCATGAGCATGGCGGCAAGGGCAAGGGGATCAAGCGAGCGCTCGAAAGCCTTCTGAAGGCTTTGCAGGATGGAAATGGGCAAGCAAGTGACGATACGTTGAATGCCGTGATTGAAAAATTAATCGATAAGCTGAAGCAGGATGGACTGGCGTCCTCTGACGACGACGCAAAGAATGCGGTGGAAACGCAACTTGACTCCGAAGTGAATTCCGGGACGGCAACCGAGGATCAAGTTCAGGTTCTGGTGACATTGAAGCTGAAGGACAAGAAACAGGATGAGGCGGAGACAGCTGTCGAAGCGGCGCTTGCCAAGAATCCGAAATCGGACAAGTTGTACGACTTGTTGAGTAAAGTTTTTCAAGACAAGGGCGACACCGAACAGGTGAAAGTGTATGTGCAGGGCAAGCGGCCGAATTTTGACGTGCAGCCTTTTATCAAGGACGGGCGCACCTTGATCCCGGTTCGCGCTGTTTCGGAAGCATTGGGAGCCGACGTGAAATGGAACGGAGAAACGCAAACGGTTACGATTCGCAAGGGCGATATCACGATTGAGCTTCCGATCGGAAGCAAGACGATCAAGGTCAACGGTCAAACCGCGACGATTGATGTGCCCGCGCAAATAGCCGATTCCCGCACGGTGGTGCCGGTCCGCTTTATTTCCGAATTTCTCGGGCATCAGGTACAGTGGGACGCAAACGCCAAAATGGTGATTGTAAAATAACTTTTCTCCAGGCAACCTGTTGCGCATGTGCGCCAGGTTGTCTTATTTTATCGGTTATTTTATGGGCTTGGTCTGTCCCGCCAGATCAGTTACACTGGTATTGAAAATTTTACTCTCATCTGATTCAATTTACGAGGGGAGGTGGCTTATGAAAGTTCGGAAGAACTATCTGTGGATTCTGTTGCTTGTCATCGTGTTGGGAGTCGGAGTGGGCATCTATGTGCATTCCCATACCGAACCGGCGCATGTGAGTTTGGCTGCTTTCAACACAAAAGAAGAACAATTGACGCAAGAGGCGGAAAAGATATTTGCTGACATACAGGTACGATATGATCAATTGGAAAAAGGCGCGATCAAGGTGGACGAATTCAAGAAACAGATGACTCCCCTTCGGGATCAAATGAAGAAAAACTGGGATGAATATAAAAAGTTCACTCAAGAAAATCCGCTTTCGACGGTTGACCGGGAGTCGAAAACCTTCAAGGAAGGCGTTGCGCTTGCGTCAAATGTTCGATTTAATATCTATACGTTTTTGATTAATGTAACGGAACAGAACCTGACAAAGCAGCAAATCGAAGAGAAACATAAGGAATATCTGTCTCAAATCGAGAACAAACTCAAGCAATATCGGGAACTGACAAAAGATCTGAAGAGTAGCTGAATAAAGCGAACAACTGGGACGAAGGATCCTCCTGCTGGGGGGATCAATTTTTTTACATAGTTTTGTCACCGTTTGGATGCCTGCGCTTGAAGGAAAAGAACCAGTCCAACTCGAATTTTTGGTTATCGGAAGGAAATACCACAAAACGCGTTTCATCAGCACAGCCTGAAAGCGGGTGAAAAGGCATCGAAAACGAGCGCTCCACTTTATCCAAGCAAAGATCCGGATTGCGAGAAGAAGTCATAGTGAAACGGAGACAAAGGAGTGAAAGCGGATGCGAAAACCGATTGTCTGGTTGGCAGGCGGCATGGTGTTGGGTAGCCTGATCACCGCGCCTGTGGCGGCAGGTGCAGAATCGTTGCAGGTTGTGATCTCACAAGTCAAGTTGATGATCAACGGGGTGGACAAGACGCCCGCGGGCGGGACCTTTTCGAACGGAGTTGCGCAAGTTCCTATCGCTTTCAACTATGAGGGAACCACTTATGTGCCGGTGAAATACGTTTCCGAGGCATTGGGATACCCGGTGGAATGGGATGGACCGAATCGGACGATCTGGGTGGGAACCAAACCGGGCGCCGGATTGTCACAGGCGGTTCGTCCGGAACCTGATCTTCCCGTTACGTTTACCGAAGTTCGCTCCGCGGTGTTCGACGCGGGGGATTCCAATCTGGTTCAGGTATCTGTTGCGGTTCGCAATGACGATACTCAATCGTTCAGTTTCTTCGGGTATCAGCCGGAGTTTGTCAGCCGGGACGGCGGCAAATATAAAGGATTCGTATATGTTCCGCAGGGATACGACTCCGAGGTACAGCCGAAAACGACCGGAATACTGCAGTATTACGCGATGATCCCGAAAGGCATCTCGGTAGAAGATATGACATTAAATCTGACAAAGGCCGATTTTTCCGTGTTTCCGGCACAGTTTAAAACATGGGCGTCGTTTTCCGTGGGAAAGCCATCGACCGTTACACCCAAAGTGTATACTTCGGCGGACTCGCCTGTTTTCGATCTGATGCCTTATCACGTTCAGTTGAGTCAGGTAACATTCTGGAGCTATGACTACAAAGCCTATGCGCAGGTTTACAAAGTCCATGTGACCACGACAAAAGATTCGGGCTACAATGCATATCCAAATAATACTGACCTGATTTTTGAGGTTATTGACGGCAACGGGACAACGGTAGCTCAAACGAGGTATGCGATCGGAGCGAGCGCAAATTCGTCCGTGCCGGTGCTCGGGGATGGAGACCAATACATCACTTTCAATAATCTGATTTGGTCCCGTTACAACAATTACAATGTGACTATTCGCGTCTATGAGGCGTTCAACCAGGGCAAACGGTTGATCGGAACATTCTCTCTATAATGCCGGATTGAAACAAATATAATGTGAAAAGACTATATGCCAAGCCAATCCTACCCCCATAAAACTCTACCTGGTTACGAATTCAATAATAGACTTACCTATATATACCAAAAAACTACAGTAGAGGTGATTGTGAATGAAAAAAACCTTGATGGCTCTTTCAGTGGTCTCCACACTCTCGTTCGGCACGCTCCCGGCGTTTGCACAGGGGAATGGCAACATTTCGATCGTCGGGAATAACCAAGCGCAGCAAACGATCACCATCAACAACACCACGAACGTGACGAACGAAACGGTTGAATTGGATGATGTCCGCGGCCACTGGGCGGAAAAATTCATTAAGGATCTCGTGAAAAAAGGGGTTGTGAAAGGCAAAGGAAATCGCCACTTTGACCCGAACGGTAAAGTGACACGGGCTGAATTCGCGACGATGGTCACTAAATACTTCCATTTGCAAACCACATCCACCACGCAGGACTTTGAAGACGTGGCTCCCACGGACTGGGAATTCAAGTATGTGGAAGCGGCGAAAGAGTACTTCGATGCGTTCCGGGCGCTGGATGGCGGTTTGCTCTTTAAACCGAACGAAGGTGCCCGTCGGGAGGACGTGACCGTCACGCTGGTGAAAATCCTGCTCAAGCTCAACCCGGATATGAAGCAGCTGAATGCCGCTGAAGCCGATCAGCTCCTGCAAGAAAAATTCCCGAAAGATTGGCAGCAAATCGCGCCCGTGCTGCGTCCGTATGTGGCGACGGCCGTCAAATATGAATTGATTCACGGGTACGGAGACGGATCGTTCAAGCCGGAACGGGTTCTCACTCGCGCCGAGGCTGCCGTACTGCTTGATAAATTGCAGGATAACGGCATTGTGATCGTGGGAGACCAAACCGGAACCAGCACTTCCGGCAACACTTCCGGCAACACTTCCGGCAACACTTCCGGCAACACTTCCGGCAACACTTCCGGCAACACTTCCGGCAACACTTCCGGCAACACCGTTTCCGGGCAGGCGAGCGGACAACAATAACCCACAACAACCAACAACCGGTTACTCGGTTGGAGAACCAAAAAAGGGCTGTGTCGCAAGTCGAAAGCAGACTGCCGCACAGCCCTTTCCTCCTTCATCCCCTTTAACCAGGAACCGGTAAGATTATTGCGGA
>NZ_AQXL01000063.1 GCF_000376225.1 Effusibacillus pohliae DSM 22757 | reverse complement strand
GCTGGCACTGGGGCGAATCAAGGAGAAGCGGCAGGAGAAGATGCGCAGCCTGGTGGCGTAAGAAGATATCCACATCTGGATCCTCCTCTTCCAGCGTCCATCCACAGAACGGATTTTGTGGATAACGGGATTCGTGCGCCCTTTTACGATCCATCCGTGTGGATTTGGCGGGAGGGCTTTTCACCCGTGCGGTTGAAATCGACTTCTCAACAGCTCTGAGCGATACACCTACTGTAAACATGGAACAAAAAAGGGCACATCGCAAAAAGCTTCAAACCGAAATTCGTTGACATTTGCATGCGGTTCGGTGTATAAATATAAAATAAATCGAAGCAAGGCGACCGGCTGCGGCAGGCGCCGGTTCGTAAACGTACGAAATCACCACAATCGCATCAACGCAAGCGTGATGACGGAGTGAGCAAGCTTGTGGAAGCGCCCAGAGAGCGGGATTCGCCGGCTGTGAGATCCCGCCGTGGAAGCAGGCTGAACCCGCCTCCTGAACTGCCCGTGAAAAGCGGGACGGAAGCCGGCCGTTATCCGGGTTGAGTGGGCATGATGATTGCGCCTTCTGGCGCATGTCATGCCAATGAAGGTGGTACCGCGAAAGCTAGCCTTTCGTCCTTCCGGGACGAAGGGCTTTTGTTTTTGGTACCGCGACCGAGCGCTCAAAAAAATGTGAAAGAGGGTGAGCCGATGAGAGCGAAACGGATCGTTGTGAAAGTCGGTTCCAGCAGCCTGACCGACGCGCAGGGCCGCTTGTCAACCGGTCACATCAGCCGGTTGGTCGACCAGATTGCCAATCTGCAAGCGGAGTACGGGTGTCAGGTGATTCTTGTGTCGTCCGGCGCGGTAGCGGCCGGATTGGGAAAATTGGGCTGGCACCGACCGCACATCACGATGCCGGAAAAACAGGCGGCCGCCGCAGTCGGGCAGGGACTCCTGATCGAGCTGTACCAGAAGCTGTTCGCCGAGCGGGGCATGATGATCGCACAGCTGCTGCTTACCCGTTCGGATATCGAAGACCGCAGACGGTTCATCCATATTCGCAATACGGCTGAGACGCTCTTGCGGCACGGAATCCTGCCGATCGTCAACGAAAACGACACGGTGACGGTCGAGGAAATCCGGTTTGGCGACAACGACACGTTGGGCAGTCTGGTCGCGTTGGTGACGGAAGCGGATCTGCTGGTGTTATTGACCGACATTGACGGCCTGTACACGGCCAACCCGCGGACCCATCCGAATGCCAGACGCATCTCCGACGTCTGGCAGATCACGCCGGAGCTGGAGGAGGCGGCGGGAGGCGTTGGCAGCGCCGTCGGTACGGGCGGCATGCGCACGAAGCTTACGGCGGCCCGGATTGCGGTCGATTCGGGAATCGATGTGGTCGTCGCGTCCAGTTCTGAGCCGGATGTGCTGCGGAGGATTTGGTCAGGCGAGCCGGTCGGCACACGGTTTCACGCGCACACCCGGTTTACCGGGAAAAAATCGTGGCTTGCCTATGGGACTCGCCCGGAAGGCCGGCTGGTGATCGACGAGGGAGCGGTCCGCGCGCTGCTGGAGCGGGCGGGCAGCTTGCTGCTACCGGGGATCGTGCGGGTGGAAGGCGATTTTCACGAAGGGGCGGTCGTCGAGGTGGCGGCGCCGGACGGACGGGTGATCGGCAAGGGCACGGTCAGTTTTTCCGACCGGGATCTGCGGCTCTTGCTCGGACGCCGGCTGGCGGGGGAAAAATTGCAGAACTACCACGAAGTCATCCATCGAGATGCGATGGTCATTTATGCACGGGAGGGGAGTTACGCATGAGGGAAACGGGGAATCGATTCGAGGGAACAGCGGCCCAGTGGACGGCAGACGGTGTAGCGGAAGTGAGCGAGGAATTGCGGGCAATCGTATTGGGCAAGGCGCAGGCGGCCAAACAGGCGGCGGGAAAGCTGGGAGTGCTTTCGACTGACGAGAAAAACGAGGCGCTTCTGGCGATGGCCGAGTCGCTGTGGCGGCAGCGGGAGTCGATTTTTCGGGCGAACGCCGAGGATGTGCGGGAAGCGCGGCAAAACGGCGTGCCGGAGGCGCGGATCGACCGGCTGGTGCTGACGGAGAAGCGGTTGCAGGAGATGATCGAAGGCTTGCGCCAGATCGTCGGATTGCCGGATCCGGTCGGGGAAACGCTGGCGACGCTCGAGCGCCCGAACGGGCTCCAGATCGAAAAAGTGAGGGTGCCGTTTGGCGTGATTGCGATGGTCTACGAATCGCGCCCAAACGTGACGGTGGACGCAGCCGGTTTGGCCCTGAAAACCGGCAATGCGGTGGTGCTGCGCGGCGGAAAAGAGGCGCTGCGTTCCAACATCGCGCTGGTACAGGCGATGCGGGATGGCCTCAGCCGCACGCAGGTTCCGCTCGATGCGATTCAGCTGAT
The DNA here is from genome assembly GCF_000376225.1 of Effusibacillus pohliae DSM 22757. Taxonomy (NCBI): domain Bacteria; kingdom Bacillati; phylum Bacillota; class Bacilli; order Caryophanales; family Alicyclobacillaceae; genus Effusibacillus; species Effusibacillus pohliae. The sequence goes on along the minus strand of NZ_AQXL01000063.1, from coordinate 4,552 downwards.
CGACCGCACTGAACGGGAATCGGTCGACCTGCTGATTCGCGCGAAGGGGATTGTCGATCTGGCGATTCCCCGCGGCGGCGCCGGTCTGATCCAGCGAGTGATCGAAAATGCGCTGGTGCCGGTGATCGAGACGGGCGTCGGCAATTGCCATGTGTACGTGGATGCGAAGGCCGATTTTGACATGGCAACGCAGATCGTGCTGAACGCCAAGACGCAACGCCCGTCCGTCTGCAATGCGATGGAAACGCTCCTGGTGCACGAACAGGCGGCTGCGCAATGGCTGCCGGAAGTGTTGGGGGCACTGCAGGAACGGGGCGTCGAACTGCGGGGCTGCGTTCGCACGCTGGAGATCGGGTGGCTGGCAGGTGTGGCGGTTGAACTAGCGACGGACGACGATTATTCGGCCGAGTTTCTCGATCTGATTCTGGCCATCAAAGTAGTGGACAGCGTAGAAGCGGCGATCAAGCACATCGACAAATACGGAACGCGCCATTCGGAAGCGATCATCACGGAGGATCGGGACGCGGCTGAACTGTTTTTGGCATGGGTGGATGCGGCGGCTGTGTATCACAACGCTTCGACCCGCTTCACGGACGGGTTTGAATTCGGGTTTGGGGCTGAGATCGGCATCTCGACGCAGAAACTGCACGCGCGAGGTCCGATGGGGCTGCCGGAGTTGACGAGTTATAAATATATCATCCGGGGAAGCGGGCAAATCCGCAGATAGGGGGAGCCAGGCCATGAGAGAAACCGAACTGCAAGACAAACAGATTTTGCTGCTGGGTGCTGGGGCGATTGCGGAAGCGATGATTCGCGGCCTGACCGAGGCGAACGCGGTGGACGCTGCGCAGATTACGGTAACGAACAAAAGCAACCTGGATCGCCTGTACGACCTGCGGGAACGGTATGGAGTGTCCGTCGTTGAGAACCTGGAAACTGCGGAAGGAGCGGCGGTGCTGGCGGCTGCCGACGTGCTGCTGATCGCCTGTAAGCCGCATGACGTCGCCCATGCGCTGGAACGTATCCGCGGAAAAATCGGCGATCCGCTGATCTTGTCGGTCGCAGCAGGAATTGCGACCGATCTGGTGGAATCCATTGTGGGAAAACCTGTACCGGTGGTGCGGGCGATGCCGAACACCGCCTGTGCCGTGCTCGAATCGGCGACGGCGGTTGCATACGGCAAGTATTGCAGTGAGCAGACGAAGCAGCTGGCCGAGTCGATTTTGTCAGTACTTGGCACCGTTTCTGTGGTCGACGAAACGTTGATGGATGCGGTGACGGGATTGTCGGGGAGCGGCCCCGCCTATTTTTACTACATGGTGGAAGCGATGCAGCAGGCTGCCGAATCGTTGGGATTGCCGGCACATACGGCAAGGACACTGATTCTGCAGACGTTGTTCGGAGCGGGCAAGATGCTGCAGGAAACGGGGCTCGACCCGTGCGAACTGCGGCGTCAGGTGACATCGCCGAACGGTACGACGATGGCCGGGATTCGCGTGTTCGAGGAAGCCAATTTCAAAGACCTGGTGCAGCGGGTGGTCACCCGGGCGGCGGAACGGAGCCGGGAGATGGGGGAACAGCAAGCTTCGATCATTCGCTAGGAGGTGGCAGGTGAGTCTATGACAGTACGGTTTAACATGGATGATGTGGCGGAGATGCTGCAGGTTCCGCTGGAGCGTGTGCGGATGGCGCTCGAGGAATTGAATGAACAGGGCAAATTGACGGCCGAAACGTTTCCCTATGCGGAAAAAGCGTGGCGGATCGCGCCGATCGACATCAAGCGGATTCAGAATCTGCTGCGCGAAAAGGGGCTCGATACGCCGGAAGCGCAGATCCCCACAGAAAAGCCGAAACGGCGGATTGTGAAAATCGTCAAAAAATCGGCCCCCGGTACCGGCGGCGGGGACGCACCGGCCGAACGATAACCGTGTGAGAGGGCTGCTCCAGGCGAGCCTCTATGTAGATTCAGATGGCGTTGTGATTGAATATCAGGGTGAATGACAACAATGCCAGCCCAGGGCAGCCTGTGTACGATCATTTTCTATTCATCCTCTCATGAATGGATGAACTGATCGAATCAAACGATCGATCAAAATGAACGACCCCTGTGTCCTCTGTCATCAAGGACGCAGGGGTTGCGCTCATTTGGCCAATACGTCGCAAAACGCTTTCGCATAGGCGGGCAAATCGGGCGGACGGCGGCTTGACACGATATGGGCGTCCACCACAACCGGTTCGTCGACCCAGATCGCGCCGGCGTTTTCCATGTCGTCCCGAATGCCGGGTGTCGACGTCACTTTGCGGCCGTTCAAAATTTTGGCGGAGATTAACACCCAGCCGGCATGGCAGATGTGTCCGATCGGCTTGCCGGCCGCATCCACCTCGCGCACAAGCTGCAGCACTTTTCCATACCGCCGCAGTTTGTCGGGCGCCCAGCCGCCCGGCACCAACAGGCCGTCATACTCGGCGCTGCTCACCTGCTCAAACGAAACGTCCGCCGTCGCGGGAACGCCGTATTTTCCATGATAGGTTTTCCCTTGCTCGGAACCGGCCAGGAGCACTTCAGCTCCCTCTTCCCGCAAGCGATAGACCGGATACCATAATTCAAGATCTTCGAATTCTTCTTCCACCAGGCAGATGACCCGTTTTCCTTGCAACCGCATACGTTTTCCCTCCCTGCACACAGCAGATTCCTGTGGCTGTTGCACCAATGTGAGTGCAGCCGCTTCCCTTTTACTATACAGAAATCCTGTCCGAAAGCCCACTGCCTGATCGGGGATGAAGCATGTTTTGCAGTGATAAGGCGCTAGCGGCTCGCCGGCAGGTTCAGTAAATCCGGAACGGTTACGAATTGCACACCGTCCGCCCGCAATTTTTCAATGATTCGCGGCAGCGCCTGCACGGTGCCGGTCAGATCTTCGCCGTGGCCGCCGGCGCAATGCTGCAGGATGATATTGCCCGGATGGACATGCGCCAGCACGTTGGTCGACACCTGGGCCGCGTTCAACCCTTTCCAGTCGAGCGAATCGACGTTCCAGTTGATGATTTTGAAGCCCTGGCCGGCCAGCCACAAAATTTGCGGTTCGTTGATGTTCCCGTATGGCGGACGCACGAGTTTCGGGTTGTACCCGATCAGCGGACGCAAAATCTCTTCCGTATGGAGGATCTGATAATGGAACTGGTCGTCAGACAGTTTCGGCAGGTTGGCGTGGCTGAACGAATGGTTACCCACCACATGCCCTTCCCGCACCATCCGCTGAACCAGTTCGGGATGCGCCAGCGCCCGGTTTCCAACCACGAAAAAAGTAGCTTTTACATGATACCGTTTCAACACGTCCAGCACTTGCGGCGTAAACACCGTATCGGGGCCGTCGTCAAACGTCAGGGCTACTTGCCGTTTCGTTGGCGGGCCGCTGAGGATAAACGTGCTCGGATATTTTCTCCGCAAGTCGGCCAGGGACAGCGGATGCGGCTCCCGTACATCATGTTCTTTTCCGTCTTCCAGATTCGGAGTTTGCGCCTGTACCTGAGCGACCGGTGGCGCAGGTGGCGTTCGGACATTGGCGCGTGGCTGGGTCTTAGAGGCGCACCCGGACAGCACAAGGCTGCACAAGGCGATGGTCAGAACCCATTTGTTCATGATCGGATGCCTCCTTTGTCTGAGGAAAATCTGTACTTCTCCTATTTTGCTTGTTTCCCACCGTTTTATCCGAATCGGCAGCTGACCGGAAAGATCCCAAAAAATCACCGGTGTTGGCAGCAATTGAGGGTTGAGTTGCCGGCGATTTCGGGTATAATAAGAAACACAAAGAACGACTCATCCTGCGATGCGCGTCAGAACGGTAACTTGTTTTGAACCGATAACGATGAAGAGGGAGACAGAACTCGTTGCGGATGTCATGCCCACCTCCTGCGGGACGATGGGACGGCAGCAAGCAACGATGAGTCACCCACCTGCGGAGAGCGGGTTCAGAAAACAATCCGTTTCGACGGCATAGGCGGGGTTCATTGGCAGCGGAAAAGCGATCCACTTGCGAGGTGGATCGTTTTTTTTTTGTAGTACGCCCAGCATGGGCGTCATCTCTAGGGTGAGAGTCCCGAACGGGGGCTGGCGAGCGCCTACCGTAGCCAAGGGCAAGGGTGTCCGTCGCGAGGCGGAATCTGAAGGAAGCCGGAGGCAAACGCACGGCTTGAGGTACACGAACCCAATTTGAGGCCGTTACAGTCGGATGAGTTGCCTACACACAACGAAATCCAAAGCCGCCAAGGGCTGTAACGGTAGACTTGGGCAAGCGCGGGCGGAAAGATGACGCTCTTATCTGGGGAGGCCTGCGGGGTACGCCAACTGCGTTGGTAACCGCGGCCGGGAGGCTGCGCTGAACCCGCAGGAGTCAGCAGAGGCCATAGTACGCGAGTACGGGACGCCGAAAAGCGGAAGGGCCGAACCGAAAGGAGAGAAGAAACCGATGCGTTCGTGCGATGAGCGACGACAGCCGAATACCCCGGAAGGGGGCTGCCGGCGGGAGGTAGCGGTGAAGCCGCAAGTGACCGC
>NZ_AQXL01000062.1 GCF_000376225.1 Effusibacillus pohliae DSM 22757 | reverse complement strand
ACAAACAGCGCGGGAGAGAACGGATCCAGCTCGAATCCTTCCTGCACCAGGGCGGCCAACCCGTCGATCGATTTGCGGAGATCGGTGCTGCCGCAGGCAAGATAGACGCGGATCGAATTCGGAATGCTTAGCACAGGGGCATCAAGGTCTGAACAACCTGACGGAGAAGATGGGGATCGAAACCGTTTGCGACCTCGATGGATACCTGGCCGATACGAATGACAACCCCTGGTTCCGGTTTGCGGTTTTCAAGGGATGATGTCACGGTCACCGGCGTCCAAGCCGTGGTGGAAGTATTTGTCTGGTTCGAATCGGATAGCCGTTTCATGCGTTTCAGCCAGTACTTCAATTGATGGATGGAAATGCCTTGCGCCTCGCACCATGCGGCCATCGTCAGTCCGCTGGTTCGGTACTCTTCAATGCGGGAAACCCATTCCCGGATCCGTTGCTCACGATTCATGAGATGTTGGCCTCCTCCATGATTTGCTTGCGGCCATTGTCTCATGAATGACGGATCGTTTACAGGTGGGGTTTATTTGACGCTTACGGACGAACTGTATGAAACGACCATGCTGAAAGCCCGCGGCGGCACCTGGATCGTCACCCTGGCGGCGACTTACATCCTGTTCGCATTGGTCATGTCCGGCGTTCCCGTCAGCCCGATCCAACTGTTGGCCAGTTTGCTGCTGGTACACATGCTGGGCTGGACCGTACTGATCATCTACTACGGGTTCAAGTTCGGCCTGTTTGATACGACCGGAGAATGAGTTTGGACGCTTGCGGTCTATGCAAAACATCCCGGCCACTGCCAAACGGGCCGGGATGTGATACCGCGTGCCCGGCTGCCCGGGCAGCATCCTTTCATAGACGGGCACAATCCGTCCCGCCTTACTTGGCAGCCACAAACTCCGGATCTTCATACGGATGGGCCACCCAACCGGACGGATCGATAAACAGGCGGACAGCAACCACCTGACGGTCGTCCATCAACGTAAAAAAGTGCGGCGTGTTCACCGGAACAGAGATCACGTCCCCCGCTTCCAGCTCCACATTAAAGTAGCCGGTATCCCCTTTTCCCTTAATGATGAAAATCCCGTGTCCCGCAGTGATCGCGCGGACTTCATCTTCCGTATGGACATGCACCTGCTCGAATTTTTTCAGCAGTTCATCCAGGTTGGGCGTTGATTCGGACAGGGCGACCACATCCCATTTCACGTAGCCGCCGCGCTCCGCCAGGCTCCTGATTTCTTCCGCAAACACGTCGAGAATCTGCGCTTTTTCCTCATCCGTCAAATTGCACTTGCCTTGCAGTTCTTCCGGCAGCTTTGCCGTGTTCCAGTGTTCGTACAGGACGCCTTGCTCCGCGAGAAACGCCCCGACCCTTTCATTTCCTTCAATCCGTTCTCCTGTGTTGCGGATTTTGATCACCGCCATGCCGCATTCCTCCTTCAGAATCTTCCCATTTCTTTTGCTCGATCACGATCCTGTGACGGGTGCCGGTCCTGCGTTGCACCAAGTCGGCCGCCGCTTATGCCGCTCCATCGTGGCACCAATCCTGCCTGCGTCCGCTCAACCGGCGGCCGAAACCGGCACTTGCTGAGACAGCAGACCGTTTCTGGCAACCGACAGCCACAGAAACTGATAATGGAACATGAACTCCAGCGCTTCCACATGCCGCTTCGCTTCAAACGGAGTCCGCCCCCATGCGTAAATGCCGTGCTTGCGGATCAGAACGCCCGGCACCCGCGGGTCGAGCCTGCGCCCGATTTCGTCTGCCAGCTTCGGAATGTCCGCATAATTTTCGATGACCGGAATCTCGATGCTCGCATCTTCCTCCCAGATGTCAAGCCCTTTGATCAGCTCCATGTTGGAGAGCCGGACTTTTCCTTCAGCAAAATACAGCTCCGACAGCAGATTGTTGTAAACGGTGTGCACGTGCAGCACCGAACCGGCGTCCGTTTCCTGGTAAATCCTCGAATGGATGATCGTCTCGGCGGACGGGCGCAAACGGGTCGGTTCAATCGGCCTGCAATCCCGATCCACCGCCAGAATGTCTTCCAACTGCAGATTTTGCTTGTCTTTGCCGCTCGCCGTCACACCAAAGATAAGCGGGTCGTCGCTCAGTTTGATCGACAGATTGCCCGCGGTCGCCGGCAGCCACCCCTTTTGCGTAAAACTGTCAGCAATCTCCTTCAACTCTTTGGCAACCAGAATCCGATCTTCCTGAAAAAATCGGTATTGGCTCATACGGACACCCCCTCATAACGCCCGCCGGCACCTCTGGCCTCCTGGTGCGGCTCGTGCGCGTTCAGTGATTTTTGCAAACGCTTAATGCTTTCCAGCACATCGGAAAAATCGGCGAATGACTCGTGCGGGAGCCCCTCTTCCACACATTTCTGCAGCAGCAGCGAGCGGGCGATCACCAAATCGGCGAGCCTGGCCGCTTTCAAATCGGTGACGCTGTCCCCCACCACCACTCTCGTGAAATGAGCGGCCGGATACTTGCGGACGATCGAAGGCTTGCACAACCCGCACCCCCCGTCACACAGCTCATCACACCCGTGCGGCCAAACGATCCGGATCGTCTCGCCGGAAAAATCCGCCCGATTGCAGTAAACCCGATCCAGCTTTCGATACGGCTGCAAAATCGGCTCGACGAAAAAATCGATCCCACCGCTCGTCACCAAAAGCGCAATCCCATTTTCCTCGCAGTAGGCGACAAACTCCGCAAATCCTTCGCGAATCCGCGCCGTTTCCAGCACATAGCGAACCAGTTCGCGCCGCTTCGCGGAGGGGATCAGCGAGAACAGTTTGCCGACCCCCTCCTGCACGGAGATCCGTTGCGACAGGATGTCGTCCTTGATCGCTTCCCAACCGGCAGGCGCAAACGCCTCCATCAGGGAGATGATCATATCCCGTTCGGTGATCGTCCCGTCAAAATCGCAGAACACTACAATCGGTTTGTTTGCGTTCCCGCTCATGTCATTTCCCTCCCCACAGTGCAAGCGCTTTTGCCAACTCCGGGCTGCTTGTAGCCGCTTCCGTCAGGCTTTTTCCGTTGACCGCTGCTTCGATCGCCGCCACAAACGCCCGGCCGCCGGCAGCCGAACCGTCCGGATGGCCGTGGATGCCGCCGCCCGCATTGATCACCTGGTCATTGCCCAGATCTTCGTACAGCCGCGGCACCAGCCCCGGATGGATACCGGCGGACGGCACCGGGAAGGAACGCTTCCACCCCGCCTGCTCCCGCCGCAACTCATTCGCAATCGCCAGCGTTTCCGCCCGCTCCATCGCCACCGAACCGTACGGTGACGGATAGAGGACCAGGTCAGCGCCAGCCAACCGCATCAATTTTCCGAGCACCAGCGGGGCGCTGATACCGTACTGAGGGGACGGATACAACGCTCCCGCCAGCGCCGGGTGCGCCATGATTGGAACCCGGATCTCCGGGTCGGCCGCTAGCCGGTGCAGCACATCGTATCCGTATGCCAGCACATTCAAGAGCAGCGCATTGGCGCCCGCGTTCACCGCACGCTTCGCTTTGTCCGCGATCTCCGTAACCGGTCCCGTCAAATTGGCGGCATACAGCACCTTTTTACCCGTTTCGGCCGCAGCCCGCTCGGCCGCCCGCAAGCACGCCTCGATCCGTTTCTCAAACGGCGCCTCTGTGTCCGCAAAGAAAATCTCGTCGTCTTTCACCAGATCCACGCCGCCCAACGCCTGCTGGTAGAAGTGCTCCGCCAGCGTGTCGGTGTCGTAGCCGATACACGACTTGAAAATCGACATCAACAGCGGCCGGCCATGCACCCCCAATCGCTGCCGGACGCCTTCGATTCCGTACTTCGGACCGGGAAAATGGCCGGTAAACGACAGCGGCAGATCGAGCCCCACCAGCTTGATCGCGCCGTCCATCGACAGCTTGCCGAACGTGCAGGTCAACAACGCCGGAATATCAGGAGTAAAATTGCAAACCGGATAGGCGATCTTCAGCAGCGCTTTGACGCTGCCCTGGTCGTCCGTCCCCAATTCTTCGACGGACACCACATGGCCGAGATGTTTTTTCATCTGCTCCTGTTTCTCGGCGGGCAGGTCGGTCCAGGAACCGACCGTCAAGCCAACCGCAATGCTTTGCGCCTTTTTATGAAAATCGCCGCGCCCGTGCACCAGATAGGTGGCGACGATATAATCCTGCAAATCCGGTTTTCCCATGTGAACGCCTCCTTCCCCGCATCCCCAAAAACAATCGCCTCTTTTCCGAAGAAAAGAGGCGAACCAAATTCAGACCGACGCCTCTTATCTCTCAGAATCGGTGATTCTGCAGGAGTTAGCACCATTGATACACCGCACGCGGCGCCGCCAGCGGCAGATTCCGCAAGGTGTATCCGGTTGCCGGGCGTCATCGGGCCAGTCCCTCAGCCTGCTCTGGATAAGAGTCAAAGTTGCTATGCAATTTCAACTGTCTTGAAACTAGAAAAAATCATACGATACACAGCGGTGTGTGTCAATAGATTTTTTCTTGCTGCTCTGCGTACCATTCTGTGACTCTGTTGTTCCACTTTCCAATTACCATCTTGGTTGATCACGTCAAAAGGAATATTTGCCTGATGACCATCTTTAAACGAAAGTGTTGTTTCAAACCTGTAAATTGATGGGGTCTTACTTGTTTGAGACACAATCGCAAACTTTTTGATTTGTTCGCTGCTCTTGGAAAATTGCTCTGTATACATTTTCTTTCTGGTGCCTGCATCGAAACGAGTGTCGATACTGGTTTCAATCATTTGATCAAAATTTTGATTCTCCGCAGCTTTTAAAAATCTCATCAAAGCAGCAGTTGGAGCATCAACAGTCTTTGTCGTACTTGCCGCCAATCCACTGCTGCCACTTAGTGCCAAGGCACAGACACTAAGAAAAGTAAGAATTGACATAAAAAACTTACCCTTCATCACCCATATCTCCTTGTGTTAATAGTTATTTATAGAAAATGCTGATTCCTTTCCCGTTTGATGAACAATTGTTTTATTACATTAATTATCATTGATAATTTGAGTTGTTTTTATTATGTCTTTCCGCCGATACACGCTCAATGCGAGACCGGCCACAACCATTTGAGATACCAATTGGGAGCCGCCATGGCTGACAAACGGCATAGTTGCGTCATCTAGCGGTGTAAACCCTAATGTCATTAAAATATTCCAGAAAAACTGAACGGCAAACATCGCGGCACTCCCGGTTACTAGCAACGAACCAAAACGATCATGCACTCTTGTCGCTACTGTGACCAGTCTGGCAACGAAAAATGAAGCCGCAACGATCAACATGCCACCATATATCCACCCAAGACTGTACACCATATAGGTGAAAACCATGTTTGTATCAATTCCGGGTACTTGTTGCAAACCGGAGCCCAATCCATGTCCCCAAAGACCGGCAGAGCGCATCGCTTCCAAGGATTGAACAATTTGATATCCTGCTCCTTCCAGATCCTCATAGGGATGCAAAAACGATATGAAACGTTCAGCCGCATTTGGAGCGAAGAATGTAAACATCAAGAAGATAGCAGCCCCAGCAATGGCAAGAGTACCAATCAGCAGTTTGATGGCCTGACTGCGGCCGGGTCTGTCGGTCAGTGCCAACGCGAGAAAAACAATCAAATACAGGGTTACAGCATAAAACGATTGTGTAGGAACAAGGAGCAGTACGGGCGCAGCAAATAAAACTAGCGCTTTTACAGTTGCCCCTGCGCCCCCCCAATTCCAGCCTGAGAATATTCCTGCCAAAGAAATAAGTAGCAAGTAAGGACTGGCGCTCATGAAATCGATCCTAGCCATTCCCAGGTGAAGAACAGGTCGACCATTGACAGGTCTGCCGAACATGATGACGCCTGCCATGACAATCACTGTAAATAGAAATAGATACCGACCAACCGGTTCCAATCTTCGATAATCAAAAAAATAGAAAAAAACAGCCAGCGAAACTCCAAACGCAACTGCGACCAACTTATCTACCAATAGTTCAAATGGAGAATAATAGTTTAATGAGTTACTTACTCCCAAAGAATACATGGCGGCTATCCCGACGAGCACAAAAACTGTTACAGCAGTTAAGAGGCCCCATTCAGTTCTCGGTTTATGAGTTTTATGTAGCTGTTTTCCGATGATTAACGGATCTCCCATATGGTTTAAAGTTTTATCAATCGCTGCTTCTTCGGAGAGTCCCTGTTCTATGTACTCTTCGATTTTTTCCTCCATATGGTTCTTCAGTTCACTTGAAATATCTTCATGAATTTCCTTGTATTTAATCTGCGAACAAACAGATTTTATATATTCGTCAACTCTTTTACGCGGGTAAGCTTTTTGCGATGTGCCCTTTTTTGTTCCATGTTTACAGTAGGTGTATCGCTCAGAGCTGTTGAGAAGTCGATTTCAACCGCACGGGTGAAAAGCCCTCCCGCCAAATCCACACGGATGGATCGTAAAAGGGCGCACGAATCCCGTTATCCACAAAATCCGTTCTGTGGATGGACGCTGGAAGAGGAGGATCCAGATGTGGATATCTTCTTACGCCACCAGGCTGCGCATCTTCTCCTGCCGCTTCTCCTTGATTCGCCCCAGTG
>NZ_AQXL01000061.1 GCF_000376225.1 Effusibacillus pohliae DSM 22757 | reverse complement strand
TGGGGAACGGTGAAACACCAACTCCTGACGGGAACGTATGAACCGAAGCCGGTCAGACGGGTGGAAATCCCCAAACCCGGAGGCGGGGTGAGGCTCTTAGGAATCCCGACCGTAATGGACCGCTTCCTCCAGCAAGCCCTTCTACAAGTGATGACCCACATCTTCGATGGCGGATTCTTACAGTACAGCTACGGATTCCGACTGGGCAAGCGGGCGCACGATGCCGTGCGGCAAGCCCAACGCTTCATCCAGGAAGGATACCGCTGGGTGGTCGACATGGACCAGGAAAAGTTTTTTGACCGGGTGAATCATGACATCCTGATGGCGCGGGTAGCGCGGTAGACCGCCCATGGAGGCGGAAGTTTCTTGGATTCAGCTTTCTGCCGAATCGGCAGGGAACCATACGGCTCGCGCCGAAAACGATCGAGCGGTTCAAGGAACGGATCCGTACCATCACATCCAGAACCCGGCCGGTATCGATGAAGCAGAGGATTGAGGAAGTGAACCGCTACATCATGGGGTGGGCAGGATACTTCCACATCGCCTCGGCCAAGAACCACTGCGAGTCATTCGACCGGTGGATACGGCGGCGGCTGAGGATGTGCCTGTGGAAACAATGGAAGCGAGTGCGAACACGCTATCGGGAACTACGGGCACTGGGTGTGCCGGAATTTGCGGTTCACATCATGGCCAACTCCCGTTGCGGGGCATGGGAAATGGCCCGCAACCTAAACAATGCCCTTGATACTTCCTATTGGGAAGCACAAGGGCTGAAAAGTTTGCTTGTTCGTTATTTGGAACTTCGTGAACCTTTTGGAACCGCCTAGTGCGGACCCGCATGCTAGGTGGTGTGAGAGGACGGGGGTTAGCCGCCCCCTCCTACTCGATAATAAGTGAAGGCTGCGATATGCACCGCCAAGCCTGCGAAAAGCAGCAGCCAAGATGTCCAATTTGTATTCTTCGTAGAAGAAGTTCTGAATGAGAAAAGATTTTTAAGTATTCTTTTCCCCCATAATGCTATGGCGATCAAAACCAGCAGAATCCCTGACAGCCAAAGAATGGAATCAATCAAACTAAAACTCATCGTATTTGAGATGACTTTGAAAACCTTAGTAAGCTCGTTTTTGGTGTACTGCAGCAGATCGTTGATTGTGAGGGAAGTAGGGAAATCCTGAATCAGCGTGCCGGCAATCGAAAAGAAATCCCGTGCAACTAAGAAAAAAAGATACACGATTTCAAGAGAAATGAACAGCGCAGCAGTTCCAACCACAATCAAAAATCCCCAATCGCTTGGACGTATTGCCTCCCTCAGATGATTACGCCCCCGTTCCTTAAAATGAACGACTGAATCCGGAGTCAGACCAAATCGTTCAATTACCGCCGATACAAGAGAAATCCATTTCGTCATTTGTTTGACCTCCTGCCAATTAAAAAGTCTTTTATTTTTCCATAAATGAACGATCGAAACGTATCATCATGTGTTCCCACGTCGAAACTTGAAATAAATAAACATCACTGTTGCCAGGATTATGACCAAGGCAAACCCAAATAAGCCGTATCTATGGAGGTACTCCTGAACGAGATACCAGTTTTCCCCAAGCTCTCTTCCTAAACTGATAAAGGTCAGACTCCAAGCAAGAGCACCGGAATATGCGAAGAGGCCAAATTTTCGAATTCCAATATTCGCGATTCCCGAAATATATCCGGTAACGTGTCTGACCCCTGGAATGAAATAGCCAACAAAGATCAAAATACTTCCGTACTTTTCAAACAAGTCATGGGTTCGTTGAATTTTTCGTTCGGTAATGTGGAGTTTAGGACCGAATTTTTTCAAGAATGGGAGTCCCAGTTTTGACCCTAACAAGTAACTGATCGTAATTCCAACCGCTGAACCGGAAAATGCGGATACTACCGCCAGAGGATATGACATTTTTCCCTGATACACAGTGTATCCGACGAACGTCATAAGCATTTCATCAGGCAAAGGCAATCCAACGATTCCGACTGCCAAGAATATAAAAATGCCCGGGTAACCGTATTCGCTGATTAGTTGTGCAAACTGTTGCTCCAATGACATCATCCTTTCGGATAATTTGTTACAAACGATTCGATTTGATTGAAACAATTGTTTCGTTTCGATATTATCAAAGCAGGAAGGGGAATGCAACAAATGTTGCATAATTTCAGGGAGGAGAATGATTGGATGCAAGTTCAGGCAGGTCAAAGATCTGATTTATGGCATAACGTTTCTGCTGATCAAGTGGTGCACGTGATGGAAACGAATGTACAAAACGGACTGTCTGCATTGGAAGCAGAAAAACGGACACAGTTGTATGGACCTAATCGCTTGCCTACAGCTCCGGGCAAGCCCTGGTGGCAAGAAATAGTGGAAGAAGTAACGGAACCGATGATTCTTCTTCTCTTGGCAGTGGGGGTCGTGTACGGCTTCTTGGGGGAACTGCGGGATGCAATTGCCATTTTTGTGATTATTATTGCAGTATTGGCGATTGAAATGGGGAACGAAAGCCGAGCGAAACGGGCCATCAAGTCGTTGGCCAAACTCAGTACGATGGATGCACCGGTAATTCGTGACGGTGCATACCGTGAAATCGCCGCTTCCGAATTGGTACCCGGTGATGTAGTGTTCTTGCGTCCGGGACAACGAATACCTGCAGATCTTCGCTTGTTGGAAACCATTCATCTTCGCATCGATGAGTCAAGCCTCACCGGAGAATCCGTCCCTGTCTCCAAAGAAGCGAACCTGATTTTGGGGGAGGAGACTGAACTGGCAGATCGAAGGAATCTGGCCTTTTCCGGGACGCTGGTTACTCGCGGCAAAGGAAAAGGGGTTGTGGTCCACACAGGCAGGGAGACGGAGATTGGAAAAATTGTCGGCCTGGTCAAGGAAGCACGGGAACCTCGAACCCCGCTTCAACTTCATATGCGGGAGTTAACCCGCTGGATGGTCTGGATTGCCCTTGGGTTTAGCGTGTTGATCGCCTTTCTTGGGTGGCTAAGGGGGATGGACTGGCGGGAAACCATCTTAACCGGGCTCTCTCTCGCGTTTGCAACGATTCCGGAGGAGCTGCCGATTTTGATTACGATGGTAATTGGATTGGGGGCGTACCGGCTTTCCAAACAAAACGCGATCCTTCGTCGTTTACGGACGGCAGAAACAGTGGGCAATGTCACAGTGATTGCAACCGACAAGACCGGTACCTTGACGGAAAATCGCATGCAGGTGGAAAAATGGTTTATCAATGGCCAGTGGCTAACGGATCAAGAGCAACAACAATCTGCCTGGGGAGAACTGGCTGTCCGTATCGGAGTTCTTGCCAATGATGGGTATGTAACGGAAAAGCCGGATGGGAAAAAAGGATTTGAAGGGGATCCTACCGATACAGCTTTTCTGTATAAAGCAGAAGAAATCGGATATGATGTTACAGCCATTCGTAAAGAATTTCAGATTCTTGAAGAGTACCCATTGGACGATTTGAATAAACGGGTATCGGTTCTGGTTCGGAGAGGCGATTCCCAGTTTACTTTGAGCAAAGGGGCTCCCGAGCAGCTTCTCTCACTTGCAGAGCATGTGGTTTGGAGTGGCCAGATTGTTCCGATGGCACAGGCTTTCCGGACTGAGATCGAACAACAAGCCAACATACTGGCATCCAAGGGATATCGGGTCCTCGGGTTGGCATTTAAAGAACAACCAGTGTCGTTTTCTGAAATGACACGGCATGAGGCTGAGTCAGATTTGGTCTTTCTAGGGCTGGTCGCATTACTGGATCCACCGCGTTTAGATGCTGAAGATGCTGTAAGGGATTTGCAGCAGGCTGGTGTACGGGTTGTGATGATCACTGGTGATCACCCGGAGACAGCCCGTACGATTGCAAGCAAAGTAGGGATTGATTCCGAGAAAACAATGGTAGGCCGTGAGATTGAAAGAATGACGGATGAAGACTTGCGTCAACGCGTGCAAGAGATTTCTGTTTTTGCCCGAACCACTCCTGAACATAAACTACGGATTGTCCGGGCTTTTCAAGAACAGGGAGAAATGGTGGCTGTGACCGGCGACGGGGTCAACGACGGCCCTGCCTTGAAAGAAGCGGCAGTTGGGATTGCAATGGGCAAAACGGGAACTGACGTGGCGAAGGAATCAGCCGACATGGTGTTGGCGGATGACCGCTTTTCGACGATTACGGTTGCGGTTCGAGAAGGAAGAAAGTTATTTGAAAATCTGTTTAAAGCGGTTCGTTATTATTTGGCGGCGAAAGTGGCTTTGATCTCAAGCACATTTTTTGCTGGTGTCGCGGGTTTGGCCATGCCTTTTTCTCCCATTCAGATTATTGTTCTCGAATTGTTTATGGATCTTGGAGCGTCGACAAGTTTTACCGCGGAGCGCTCTGAAGAAGATGTAATTAAACCTTCGCCAAGACGCACAGATCAACCCTTTATGGATAGGACGATGCTGACCGGGATTTTCTCGGGTGGACTCTCGTTAGGGGTGGCTGTTATTGTAGCTTACGTTTGGTCTTTACAAGCGGGGGCCGATGTCAGGCATGCACAAACGGTCGCATTTGCCACCTGGATGATCGGACACTTAATTCTGGCATTACTGATGCGTTCGCTTCGGGAGCCTTTGATTCATCTTGGAATTTTCACAAATAAAACCATGTGGGTTTGGATCGTATCGGCTATCGGATTTCTGATGTTGGCCGTGTGGGTGCCTTCGCTTCGTGAGTTGCTGCATCTTACCCCAATTCATCCTCAGGAGTGGATTGTAGTGATTACAAGTGCGGTACTTGCTCCTTTGTGGATGGAAGTTGGGAAATGGATTCGTTGGCAATCGGAAGTTGGGTATTCAGAAAAGGGGTGACATTGTTTGGAAACAGGTTTCTCGTGGATTGTGTTCTCGTACAAGGTCCCCAGTGAACCGTCAACCTTGCGTGTTCGAATCTGGCGGAATTTAAAAGAACTTGGGGTTGTGTATATTCAACAGTCGGTATGCGTTGCTCCCGATACGCCGGAAGTACGAAAAAAACTGATGCAAATCAAAAAACTGATTGAGTCGAGTAACGGGGAAGCACATCTGCTGGAGGTATCCAAATTTTCCGTGGACACAGAGGAACGATTGATTGATACGTTTAACGGGAAACGAACCTTAGAGTATCAGGAATTTCTCGAAGGCTGCGCGATCTTTCAGAAAGAAATTGAAACGGAAACCGCCAAAGGGAATTTTACTTTCCATGAAGTTGAAGAAAATGAGGCCGATTTACTGAAGTTAAAAAGATGGTTTCGCAAGATCATGAAACGTGATTTTTTCGCAAGTCCAATGCTGGCTCAGGCAAAAAATCGGCTTGACCAGTGCGAAAATTTGTTGGTGAAATTCACTCACCGGGTGTACCAATCAGAAGGTTATTCGGAAGGCCAAATTGTAAAAGAATCTGCCACAGGAGAGGAGTTAGACGATATGTAGGAATTTGTGAATATAAGTCGAATTGATTTTAAAACGACACCTTCAGAGGTGATAACTCATGAGTTTCATCAATACCAAATCGATGCAAATTTACGAACGGACTCTTGACGCTGCCAGTCTCAGACAAAAAGAGTTAGCCAACAACATTGCGAACGTGGATACTCCAAACTTTAAAAGAAGCGACATATCGTTTGAGTCAACCCTGCAAGCTTATCTGGAGCAAAAGAATGCACCCATACAATTGTTGCAAACCGATCCCAGACATATACCAGCTGGCCCTCGATCAATCAGCCAGATTCAACCGGAAATTATCGTGGAGAACTCCACAGCCGTTAACAATAACGGTAACAATGTGGACATTGACTCGGAAATGACTCAACTGGCTGTCAATCAGATCAAATACAACGCCGTCGTGCAGCTGATCAGCGGACACTTTAACAAGCTTCGTACCGCAATTCAGGGTGGAGGACGATAATCACAGACAGGTAGGACAATGAAATTAATTCAATCTAGGAGGAGCTAAGGATGATTCGTCCCATCTCACAAATATCCCCGTTGACAGTTGGGGAGACAGGAGTGGCCCCAAAGACCGCCTCGCAAGAGTCTTTTGCTTCAGTGCTGGGAAACATTCTAAACAAAGTGGCTGAAATGGAAACCCAGTCCGCAAATTTGGGATACCAACTGGCAGCGGGCCAGGGGGGAGACATTCATAATGTGATGATTGCGGGTGAAAAAGCATCGCTTGCCCTGCAGATGACGGTACAGGTTCGGAACAAGGTGGTCGAAGCCTATCAGGAAGTCATGCGGATGCAAATTTAACTGAAGGTGAATTACAAAAAACCATTGGATTCAATGTCCAATGGTTTTTTTCAAGGTGCGCTCGGCATGGGCGATTAACTTTAGGGTGAGAGTCCCGAACGGGGGCTGGCGAGCGCCTACCGTAGCCAAGGGCAAGGGTGTCCGTCGTGAGGCGGAATTTGAAGGAAGCCGGAGGCAAACGCACGGCTTGAGGTACACGAACCCAATTTGAGGCCGTTACAGTCGGATGAGCCTGCAAAACAAGGCAAAGTCCAAAGCCGCCAAAGGCTATAGCAGTAGACTTGGGTAGGCACATGAGCGGAAAGATGACGCTCTTATCTGGGGAGGCCTGCGGGGTA
>NZ_AQXL01000060.1 GCF_000376225.1 Effusibacillus pohliae DSM 22757 | reverse complement strand
AACATTCGAGTCTACTTGATTGCCATGTGCCAACATGCCGACGCATGGTTGGAAGAAGCAAGAAAAGCGAACCTTCCTTCACTGGACGAATGGTTTGCAAGCCAATTAGCTGCATAGTCACAGGCCTTTTCCATATTTTTTAAAAACCCGATATTGTCGGGTTATTTGGCATGCCCATTTTTTGAAAATGGCTTTCCAAGGTTAACAAAATAGGCGATTTTTGACCCATTCACCCCTTGTCCAGACTCGGATTCATCTCTCTAATTCCGAGCTACTATTTTTTTCATGATACATGAAGGACGGGGGATTGGGAAAGGTGGTCAGGAAGAAATGTTCAGTACCTCATACTTGCTGGCCAGTTCAAGAAAATGGCCCATGCTCGAGATGTCGCCGACCTGCAGCTCATTTTCCAATTGATAAAAATCGACGCACGTTTTGCACGCCAAAACAGGCACTCCCGCGTCGGCAAGTTCTTGCAGATGGACAGATGCGAGCGACCGGTCGGTGAGCGCAAACACCCCGCGGTTGACACAAAAAATGGCCGCCGGTTTTTCCTCTCTCTGCTTCAACAGAACGAAGAACGTTTCCAGCAGGGTTTCGCCCAACCCCGGATCGCCGCTGCCGAATCGATCGGACGACAGTAAAATCACCTTGTTTTTCATGTTTCCTCTCCTTCCAGCCACAATCTCAGAAAAATTATATCACTTCGGCGAAAAATATTTTGGAAAGCCTGTAAAAAGTTTGGCCGGACGAGCATATCAAAAAAATTGCTGGGCACACTACATGTCGTGATTCTACCTTAAACCAAGGAGGAATGGGAATGTTTCAAAATCCACAAGCGATGTTCCAACCTGGATTTGCTGGTACCAATCCCCAGCAAGTAAGACAGGACATTGCGCAGGATGGCGGCTTCCGCTACGCGGCGCAGCAAGCGTACGGCCAACCGGTGCAAGCGTTTGGCGGCCAGCAGCAAGCAGGATTGGGAGCACAAGCGATGGTCCAACCGATTCAACCGTTCGGTGGCCAACAGCAGGCGTGGGGCTTGGGTGCGCAAGCGATGTTCCAGCCTGGCTTTGCTGGCACCAATCCCCAGCAAGTCAGACAGGACATCGCCCGGGATAGCGGCTTCCGCTACGGGGCGCAGCAAGCGTACGGCCAGCCGGCGCAGGCGTTTGGCGGCCAGCAGCAAGCAGGCTTGGGCGCGCAAGCGATGTTCCAGCCTGGCTTTGCTGGCACTAACCCCCAGCAAGTCAGACAGGACATTGCGCAGGATGGCGGCTTCCGCTACGCGGCGCAGCAAGCGTACGGCCAGCCGGCGCAGGCGTTTGGCGGCCAGCAGCAAGCAGGCTTGGGCGCGCAAGCGATGCTGCAGCCTGGCTTTGCCGGCACCAATCCGCAGCAAGTCAGACAGGACATCGCCCGGGATGGCGGCTTCCGCTACGGGGCGCAGCAAGCGTACGGCCAACCGGCGCAGGCGTTTGGCGGCCAGCAGCAAGCAGGCTTGGGCGCGCAAGCGATGCTGCAGCCTGGCTTTGCCGGCACCAACCCGCAGCAAGTCAGACAGGACATTGCGCAGGAAGGCGGCTTCCGCTACGGGGCGCAGCAAGCGTACGGCCAGCCGGCGCAGGCGTTTGGCGGCCAGCAGCAAGCAGGCTTGGGCCCGCAAGCGATGTTCCAACCCGGTTTTGCCGGCACCAATCCGCAGCAAGTGCGGCAAGACATCGCGCAAGATGTTGGATACATTCAGTAAGAGCGAGTTTCAAAGACAGGGGTCACGGAGGTGGCTCCTGTTTTTATTTGTCCACCTAACTGGCCGATGATCGGTTATAATCATGATAATAGACTGGAATTATCCCCGTTTTCCCAGGAGTGAGTGGCTCGTCATGGCAATGTACAAACCCGGCCGGATCGTTCTGTCGATTTTGATCGCCGCGATGCTGGTCTATCTGTTTTTGCCACTGGTTTCGATTTTTATCAGCAAAAATCCCGTCCTGCTGCTTGAAAAATTGAACACCCCCCTGTCCATCCAGGCGCTGTGGCTGAGCGTCCGCACCACATTCGTCAGCCTGCTACTGATCGCCCTGTTCGGTACGCCGCTTGCCTACTGGCTGGCGAAAAACGAGTTTCGCGGTAAAAAATGGCTGGAAGTCGCCCTGCAGATGCCGATTGTGGCGCCGCCTGCAGTAGCGGGTGTCGGGCTGCTGCTGGTGTTTGGGAAAAAAGGGCTGTTGGGGGACATGCTGTCCGTGTGGGGAATCGGGATTCCGTTCACTTCGATCGCTGTCGTGTTGGCCCAACTGTTTATGTCCGCCCCATTTTTCGTGGCCGCGGCCAGGCAAGCGTTCGCGGCGGTGGACGATCAATTGATCGCCGTTTCCCGAACGCTGGGCGTTTCGCGCTGGAAAACATTTTTCCGCGTCACCGTCCCGCTCGCCCTGCCGGGTTTGCTGTCCGGCATCGCGTTAAGCTGGGCGCGCGCGTTGGGCGAGTTTGGCGCGACGATGATGTTTGCCGGAAATCTGCCGGGGAAGACACAGACTCTGCCGCTTGCGATTTTTACCGCGATGGAATCGGACGCCGACGTGGCGGTGGCGATTTCCGCCTTGCTGTTGACCGTTTCGTTTCTGTTGCTGATGCTGGTCGGTCTCGTTGACAGCCGCATGCGAGGGGTGCTTTCCGTGCGCGAGAAAGGGGATGTATAGGTTGCTTTCCTTTCGACTGAAAAAGCGGCTTCGCCATTTTACCCTTGACATTTCACAGCAGATCGGCGCCGAAACATTGGTGCTGATCGGTCATTCCGGCTGCGGGAAAAGCACCACGCTGCGAATGCTGGCAGGACTGCTGTCACCCGACGAGGGCATCATTGAGTTGAACGGACGCTCCCTGTGGGACGGGCGGCAGGGAATCGATGTGCCGCCGGAGCAGCGGAAGATCGGGTTTGTCTTTCAAAACTATGCACTGTTTCCGCATCTTACCGTCATACAGAACGTGGCGTACGGCATCCATCATCTGAGCGATCAGGAAAAACAAGCCCGCGTGCGGGAATCGCTTGCCCTGTTGGGCATTGAATCGCTGGCGCAGGCAAAGCCCGCCATGCTGTCAGGCGGCGAGCAACAGCGCGTCGCATTGGCCCGCGCCCTGGTCACTCGTCCCGAACTGCTGTTGCTGGATGAACCGCTGTCGGCGCTCGATATTTCCACACGGTCGCATGTCAGGGCGGAACTGAAAGAGCTGCTGCGCAAATTGTCGATTCCAACGATCGTCGTCACACACGACTACGAAGACGCCCGTGTGCTGGCCGACCGGATTGTGGTGATGGATCGGGGAGCCATTGTGCAAACGGGCAGCCACCAGCAGATTTCACAATTTCCGGCAAGCCGGTTCGTGGCCCAATTCACCGGAACCAACCTGCTGCCGATCACAATGGATAAGCATGTGGAGGAAGCATGGGGGGCGTTCGACCCGTGGACGGTGGAAGTGTCCCGGGAACCGACCGGCGCTCGTTACGAGTGGAGCGGAATCATCCGCGACATCGCCTGGATCGGCGGTTTTGTGCGGCTGTATGTGGAAGGGCCGGGCCGATTTTTGGCAGATGTGCCGGTTGATCAGGCTCAGCGCGAGGCGTACCAGGTTGGCCAGGCGATATCCGTCCGTGTGCCGGCCGCAGCCATCCGTACCGTTCCGTCCGTTGCCGACAGCGAGGACTGCCTCGGAAAGCCGGACGAAGGGGCAAAAAACGGACAGCAGCCGCCCAAGAACAGGTGGAAGCGGGTGCTCGCGGCCGTTTCCGCCATGTTGGTCATCTCGCTTGTCACCGGTTATGGGATGAAGGCGGGTTCTCCCACCAAACAGGTCAACATGACCGCATTGGTGGCGGCAAACGCGACCGATCCGTTCAACGATCTGATTCGTCTGTTTGAACAGCAGCATCCGGGGGTGAAAGTGGTTGCCACCTATGCCGGCACTCAGGTTTTGCGAACCCAGTTGGAGCAGGGAGCGAAAGCAGACCTGTTTCTGTCTGCCGATCTGTCGCACATCGAAGCGATTCGGGGGGAAGGGTTGACCGACCGGTTTTTCCCGGTTTCCCGGAGCCATGCGATGATCGTGGTTCCGCGGCAAAATCCGGCCGGGATCCGGTCGCTGCAGGATCTTGGAACGAAGCCGGTGAAGCTGGTGATCGGCGTGGACAGTGTGCCGATCGGCCGCTACACCAGGCAAATTTTTGAAAAAGCGAACCAGGGGTATGGCGGGCAATTTTCCAAAAACGTGTTGTCGCACGTGGTATCGTTTGAGAGCAATACGAAGGCGGTGCTGCAAAAAGTGGCTTTGGGGGAGGCGGAGGCGGGAATCGTTTACCGCACGGATGTGACGGCAGGTTTTCAGGAGAAAGTGATGATCGTCGAAATTCCGGAGTCCTATAACGTCGACGCCACCAACTACATCGCCGTCCCGACAAACGCTCCGCATCCGGAACTGGCGAACCAGTTTGTACAGTTGATGCTGTCGCCGGACGGACAAGCGGTCTTTCGAAAATACGGGTATGACGAGTTGAAATAAACTGTCGGCAGGCAAACGCCCATTTTTCCTGGGGGAAGCGCCCTTTTTCGGCTCGCTGCATAGTCTGCAATGAGCCTATGCAGGGCGATTCGCCAGGAAGGAGAGAGTGCCGCATGGATTACGAGCAACCTGCAACGCATGGAACTGTGAATGAGCATGGGGAATCCGGGCAGTTCAGTGGGGGGAATCCGGCGGGCGTCCCGTTTTTCCCGTATGTGTATGACCCGACTCGCTATTTTGTTTCCCCTGTTGCGTACGATGATCGACATGTGGCGGAAAGCGGCGCGGCGGTGACATCCCACGTACAGGATTACCGGCAGTTTGGACCGTTTTTCGGGATTTCGCCGTTTGGTCCGACGATCGGATTTGGTTTTGGGCTGCCGCTCTTTCCAAGACCGTTTTATCCGTATCCATTTTATCCGCGCCCTTATTGGTGGTGGTGATCGCGGAGCAAGATCGGGTTTCTTGCGGGAGACCCGATTTTTTTGTTGGGGGTTTGGTGGCCGCCGTGTTTAGGGGCGGTTTGATCGAATGAACGCAAGATGCCAGCGAAGAAACAGGAACACAAGCAAGTAAATTGGCACCGAATAGACCAACGACCATCTCTTCGGGGGTTCAAACGGAAACCGGATGGCCAACCGTTCGATCAACACGGACAATGCCACCCACGCGGCCAGGTACAGAACAAATCCTTTGATAACGGACAGGAAGTTGACATAGGTAATTCCCGGAGCGGGGGAAGCAATTCGTCGACCAGCAGATCGTAATATTGCACAGCCTCTTGGCCGAAATCATACAGATCCAGGATCTGACCAAAAATCAGATCCGTGTTCAGTGCCACAGTGGAAAGGATTCCCTAGGTTACATAGATCTCCTGGCCGCTCAGATGTTTTGGCAGCCACCAGATGATCACAAGACTTACAATCGTGAGCAGCAATATGAACCTCATTGTCCCGTCCCCGTTTTGAGCAGATTTTCGTTTATTATTCCGCTAAGCCGGTGAGACATGCCGAAAAAATATGAATGAATCAAGTCGATTGGTGTGAGGTGAACAACCAAGAAAAAGGAAGCAATGGCGCAAAAAAGCGTAATGAACATTGAACAAACGCGTTTTTTGTTTTTGTTTGTTCGATATTTTCGATTGATGTGGAGTCAGGTACGTGATATTATAGCACTTGTCGCCGCGAGAGAGAGCGGTGGACATGAGAAAAACGAAGATCGTGACGAATTGTTCTTTGCACCCAATGGGCACAAGTACCCAGAGGGCACAAGTCGCGCCAAGGCGGCGAAGCCGCCAGGTCGCGCTATGTAACGTTAAGGCGGAAAGGAAACCCCGCTAAAAGCGACCGCATCCGTGCGGTCAACGCGGGATGGATCATCCTGATCCAAGTCGTTCTTTGAAAACTGAATCGTGTAGGGAGCTAGGAAAACTTTTTGATGTGGTTGCCCGGCTAAGAGCGTCACCATCCGTGGCGACGACGCCGGACAAAACATCCATGTTTTGAGAGTTTGATCCTGGCTCAGGACGAACGCTGGCGGCGTGCCTAATACATGCAAGTCGAGCGGGCGGAAGGGGAGCTTGCTCTCTGGAAGCCAGCGGCGGACGGGTGAGTAACACGTGGGCAACCTGCCCGGCAGACCGGGATAACGCCTGGAAACGGGTGCTAATACCGGATAGGCGCAGAGGACGCATGTTCTGTGCGGGAAAGGC